>NZ_RZRW01000226.1:0-8744 GCF_003998745.1 Mesorhizobium sp. M7A.F.Ca.US.014.04.1.1
GGACCGCCGGAAATGACGAGCGACGGCAGGTCGCAGGAGGCCGCGCCCATGACCAGCGACGGGGTGGTCTTGTCGCAGCCTGCCATCAGCACGACACCGTCCATCGGATTGCCGCGGATCGCTTCCTCGACATCCATCGAGGCGAGATTGCGGAACAGCATCGCCGTCGGGCGCAGATTGGATTCGCCGCAGGAGAAGACCGGGAATTCCAGCGGCAGGCCGCCGGCTTCCAGCACGCCCGCCTTGATGTGCTCGATCAGGCCACGGAAATGCACGTGGCAAGGCGTGAATTCGGAGAAGGTGTTGCAGATGCCGATCACCGGGCGGCCGTCGAAGGCATCGTCGGGCAGGCCGTTGTTCTTCATCCAGCTGCGGTGAATGAAGGCGTCCTTGCCCTGCCCGCCGAACCAGTGCTGCGATCGTCTCTTGGTCATGGTTTTCCCGGAATTCAGGCTGGATGCTGGAGCTGGCTCAGCCCACCATCTACGACGAGCGTGGCCGCATTCATGAACGGGCACTCGTCGGAAATCATGAACACCGCAGCCAGCGCAATCTCGCGCGCCGTGGCGATGCGGCCGCCAGGATGTAGCGCCATGGTGTTGGCGCGTGCTGTGGCCGGATCGGCAAAGCTGTTCCAGTAGTCAATCGCCTTCTGGGTTTCGACATAGCCGGGCGCCAGCGCGTTCACGCGCACCCCTTGCGCCGCATATTCGAGCGCCAGCGATTTGGTCAGGCCGAGCAGCGCGTGCTTGGCGACCGGATAGGGAAAGGTGTGTGGGATGATGGTGAAGCTGTGCGTCGAGGCGATGTTGAGGATGGCGCCGCCGCCGCTCGCGATCATGCCCGGCAACACCGCCTTGCTGCAATTCCAAGCGCCCTTGACGTTGACGTCGAAGTTGCGGTTCCATTCCTCCTCGGTCGCCTCGAGCGGCGTCGAGAACACATTGATCCCGGCATTGTTGATCAGCGCGTTTATGGGGCCGATCTCGGCGGCCGCTTGGCTGACGGCAGCGGCAATTGCGGCACCGTCGCTGATGTCGGCTGCCGCATGCCCGACATGGCCGCGCGGCACGGCGAGGCCCGCGACGGTCTTGTCCAGCAGTGCGCCGTCGCGGTCGACCAGGAACAGTCTTGCGCCTTCGGCAAGGCAGGCCTCGGCGATCGCCAGCCCGATGCCTTGCGCGGCGCCGGTCAGGAAGATGCGTTTGCCGGAAAGGCGCTCAGCCATGGTTGTCGCTCCAGTCGAAGACGGTCATTGCGAATCTTGCTCTGAGAACCTCGCCGGGGGAAAGTACCTTGATCCCCATTGGGTCGGCATCGAAATGCTTCAACGCATTTGGGGTATGGCTCATCGGCTCCAGGCAGAAGAAGCTTCGGTCCGTGTCCGGCGCAAAGAGCATGTAGCGGTCGAGCTCCGCGTCCGCCTCGATGTCGATCCCCAGACAGTGCTCCGGCCAGATGATGCGCGCGATGCCGCTCCACCCTTCGAAGCCATTGTTCAGCCAACGGTCGGGCAAATGGCGCGGCGTTGAGAAATCGACATCGGCGGCAATGGCGCTCCTGGACGCTGGAAGGTGCCCGTCGCGCTCTGTCCACCAGGTTTCGGCCGGCGCAAACAAGGTCGTCCGCGGCGTGCGCGGAAAGAATGGATGGAAACCGAGGCCGAATGGCAGTGGAATGACGCCGGTATTTTCGACGGCAAGCCGGAGTTCCAGCCGCGCGCCGGCGAGCCGGAACGACTGTCGCGCATGGTAGACATAGGGCGAGTCGACGCCGCGCGGATGATCGAAGGCCAAATGGAGGCGGTCGACGCGATGCTCCTCGACCTTCCAGTTCGCCTGCCAGCCGTCACCGTGAATATAGAAAGGATCAGTCGTGTTGGGCGCCAGCGTGAAGTTTTGACCGCCGCAGGAAAACGCATTGCCCTCGACGCGATTGCCGATCGGCACCATCGGAAAGCAAGCGCAGTGCACAACGTCGAACTCGGCCTCGCCTTGGTAGGGACGCAGGAATGGCACCCCGTCGGCCGTATGGCCGTTGACGATTGCGCTGCCAGAGGGGCTGATCTCGACGCACAGCCGATTGCTTTCCAGTAGTATTCCAGCCGACATGCCCTGCCCCGAGTCAACGCCGGCCCAAAGCCGACGAGCGCAGATTGTCGAGCAGCACGGCCAGCAGCAAAATAACGCCGCGCACGATGTACTGGTAAAAGGCCGGGATGTTGAGCAGGTTCATGGCGTTCTCGGCGATGCCCATGATCAGCACGCCGACGATGACGCCCGACATGGTGGCGCGGCCGCCGGCAAGCGAGACGCCGCCGAGCACGCAGGCCGAGATGACCGAGAGTTCCAGTCCGACCGCCGCGTTGGGCTGGCCCGAGGTGATGCGCGACGCCAGCAGGATGCCGGCGATGCCGCAGACGACGCCTTGCAGCGCAAAAATCCAGATGCGCGTCCGGTCGACATTGACGCCGGCAAGGCGCGAAGCCTCCGGATTGCCGCCGATGGCCAATGTGTTCTTGCCGAAGACGGTGCGGTTGAGGACGAAGCCGAAGATGAAAAACAGGATGGCGAGCACCCAGACCGGCGTCGGAATGCCGAGCAGTTTGGACAGCGCGAGCTGGTAGAAATCCGGGCTGTTGATGCCGACGGCGCGGCCGTCGGACGCAATCAGCGCAAACCCGCGCACGATCTGCATGGTGGCCAGCGTCGTGATCAGCGCGTTGATGCGGAATTTGGCGATGACGACGCCATTGATGAAGCCGACGAAGGCGCCGCTGGCAATTGCCGCCAAGAGGCCAAGCAGGATCGAGCCGGTGTAATTCGACGCCATCACAGCGACCATGCCGGCAAAGGCGACGATGGAGCCGACCGACAGGTCGAAGTCGCGTGCGGCAAGGCAGAACATCATGGTGCAGGCGACGATACCGACGGTGACCACCGACTGCAGCAGGCCGAGCATATTGCGGTCGGTGAGGAAATTCGGCACCAGAGCCGAGACCAGCGCGAAGGCGACGACAAAGATGACGACGAGGCCCTGTTCGCCGAGCAGGATTTTTTTCAACTGGTCGGTCATGCCAAAAGTCCTCAAGATGCGATCGCGTCGGGGGTTTTCTGATCGGGGAGAGCGGCGGCCAGGATCGCCCTTTCGGCGAACTGGTCGCGGGTGAGCTCGGCGCTGACGCGGCCGCCGCACATCACCAGAATGCGATCGCAGATGCCCATCACCTCCGGCAGTTCGGACGAGACGACAACGATCGCCATGCCGTCCTGCGCAAGCTGGTAGAGCAGTTCATAGATTTCCGATTTGGCACCGACGTCGATGCCGCGCGTCGGCTCGTCGACAATGAGAACCCGCACCCCTTGTTCGGACAGCCAGCGGCCAAGAATGACCTTCTGCTGGTTGCCGCCGGAGAGGTTGATGATGTCCTGCTTGCGCGACGGCGTGCGCACCTTGAGCTTCTTGATGAAGGTTTCGGCGGTGGCGATCTCGCTGGCGCGGTTCAACACGCCGAAGCGCGTGTGATGGCGCCGCGACGAGATGTTGATGTTCTCCTCGACCGAGCGGCCCTGGATGATGCCGTCATGCTTGCGATCCTCCGAACACAGCACGATGCCGGCCCGGATCGTACCACGCGGATCGGTGGCAGGGACCAGCTTGCCATCGACGGTGATGGTGCCGCCCGAGCGCGGATCGGCGCCATAGACCAGACGCATCAGTTCCGAGCGCCCGGCGCCGATCAGGCCGAAGAAGCCGACGATCTCGCCTGCCCTCGCCTCGAAACTGGCCGGCGTCTTCAGTTTGGGGCCGCTGAGAGCGTCGACCTTCAGGCGGACATCGCCCGTTTTTCGTGCGCGAAAACCCCAGATATCCGAAATCTCGCGGCCGACCATTTCGGCGACGACCTGGTCGCGGGTGACGCCTTTCAGCGACGCATGGTGCGCCGCCAGCTTGCCGTCGCGCAGCACGGTCAGGCTGTCGCAGAGCCGGAACACTTCGTCGAGCCTGTGCGAGACGTAGATGATGACCTTGCCCTCGCCGCGCAGGCGGTCGATCAGGGCAAACAGGATTTCGCTTTCGCGCGAGGACAGCGACGAGGTCGGTTCGTCCAGCGCGATAACGCGTGCGTCGAGCATGATCGCCTTGGCGATCTCGACCATCTGGCGTTCGCCGATGGACAGCGTCTTGACCTTGCGGCGCATGTCGATGTCGATGCCGGCCGATTTCAGCTTGGCGCCGACGTCGTCCAGCATCCGGCGGCCGGCGATGATGCCGGCGTTGGCAGGGAAACGACCGAGGCTGAGATTTTCGGCAACGGTGAGTTCAGGAACCAGCTGCAGTTCCTGATGAATGACGATGACGCCATTGTCGAAGGCATCCCGGGTCGACGTATAGGCCTGAACCCTGCCGTCGATGCGGATCTCGCCCTGATCGGCATGCTGGTCGCCGGACAGTATCTTGATCAGGGTGGATTTGCCGGCGCCGTTCTCGCCCATCAGCCCATGCACGGCGCCTTTGTCGACGCCGAACGAGACGTCCGACAGCGCTTTGACGCCCGGATAGGTCTTGGTGATGTGCGAGAAGTCGAGAAAGGACACGGGCAGCGATCCTCTTGTGGAATGGCAAACAGGCGGCGGGATGAGCCGCCGCCTGTTTGTACAGGGAGGATTATTCGATGCCGAGGCCCTGGCGGACCTTCTGGTAGTCGTCGCGCTTGGCGAGTGCACCGGAAGTCAGGATCAGCTTCTCCGGCTCCTTGTTGCTGGCAACCCAGTCATACATGTTGAGCGCCGTTTCGTAGCCATGACGCTTCGGCGAGATGATCACGGTGCCGACGAAGCCGGTGGCCGTCGGCTTCTTGAACTCGTTGATCGCCGAATCCGCGCCGCCAATGCCAACGCCGATCACGCTATCAGCGGGGATGCCGACGCTTTCGGAGGCACGCACCGCACCCAGCACCGCTTCGTCGTTGAGGCCGAAAGAAACCCACTTCTTGATCTCGGCATGGGCGTTGAGCACGACGGTCGCCGCATTGAGGGCAGCTTCCGTATCGGTCTTGGCCTGAGGGGCGTCAAAAATGTTCTCGGCCTTGAAGCCGTTTGCCTTGAGCACCGAGATGGCGCCTTCGACGCGGTCGACGGCGGTCGGCAGTTGGTCATAGGAGACGCGGATGGCGCCGACCTCGTCGGCCTTCCAGCCGCGCGCCTTCATCTCGTCGACGATCGCCTGGCCGACCGCCTCGCCGATCTTGGTTGCCGAGATGCCCATATGCGGCACGTCTTCCAGCGCCTTGCCGTCGGCGCCGACCAGGCGGTCATCGACAGTCATCAGCTTGAGATTGTTGGCGGCGGCCTTGGCGACGATGCCGGGGCCGAGCTTCACGTCGGGCGTGCAGACGATGAAACCCTGCGCGCCCTGGGCGCCGAGATTGTCGATGGCCGACATCAGCTTCTCACCGTCTTCGGCGCCGATCTTGACCAGGGTAAAGCCCTTTTCCTTGGCGGCCTGATCAGCAAACTTCCATTCGTCCTGGAACCACGGCTCCTCGGGCTGTTTGACGATGAAGCCGATCTTGGTGTCCTGAGCATATGCAGCGATGGTCGTGACGGACAGCACGGCAAGCGCGCCCGCGACGAGCGCGGTCTTCAAAAGTCGCATGATTACCTCCCAGCGATAGACCGGGCGCTCAGCCCGGATGCCGGAGTCTCTAATCGCTTTTATCATACTCGTCAATTGATCTGGTATGATAATTAATGTACATGCTCTGACCAGCGATCGCTGGCGCAATTGATCCGCATCCGTTAAGGCCGGACCGGTTGTGCGAAACCAGCGGTTCGCCGCCTTGGAGGAGGGCTGAGGTGACCGGGACTTTGAAGAAACCGCAAGGCGACACAGCCACTCGCCGCCCGCGCGTTATGCCCGACGTGACCAAGGCGATTGCCTCGGACATCTTTTCCGGGCGCTATCCGGCCGGCTCCTCACTGCCGACCGAAAACGAGCTCGGCGTCGAATACAGCGTCAGCCGCACCGTCATCCGTGAGGCCCTGAAAGTGTTGGCGGCAAAAGGGCTGGTGCTGTCGCGGCCACGCGTCGGCACGATCGTCTGCAACGAGGACGACTGGAACATCATCGACCCGCAGGTGCTGGCCTGGCACGCGCCGCATGCACTGGACGACAAGCTCTTCGACGCCATTCTTGAGACTCGCCGGGCCATCGAGCCGCTGGTTGCCGAACTCGCCGCCACGCGCGCGACGCTGCAGGAAATCGCCGATCTCGAAGCCACCTGGCGCGGCATGGCCGGCGCCGGCGAGGATCTCGCCGCCTTCTCGCGCAGTGACATCGCTTTCCACCAGATCGTCTATGCCGCGAGCCATAACCCGATCTTTCGCCAGATCGGCAATCTCATCGACACCGGGCTGAAATTCTCGCTGGAGGCGACGGCGGTGATTTCGCTCGACCGGCGCATGGAGGCCGTGGCGGCGCACCGCGAGGTGGTCGAGGCGCTGCGTATGCGCAATGCCGATGCCGCGCGTGGCGCGGCAAACAAGATCCTCGACCTCGCGGCGCGCGACCTCGTCAGCGCCAAGAAACTCAAGAGCAACTGAGACTGCGCATGAAAATCATCTCGCTCACCACCTACATCGTTCCGCCGCGCTGGCTGTTCCTGAAGATCGAAACCGATGCCGGCGTCACCGGCTGGGGCGAGCCGGTGGTCGAAGGCCGGGCGCTGACCGTCGAGGCGGCGGTCAAGGAGCTTGGCGATTATCTCATCGGCAAGGATCCGCGCCTGATCGAGGACCACTGGACGGTGATGCACCGCGGCGGTTTCTACCGCGGCGGCCCGATCCTGATGAGCGCCATTGCCGGCATCGACCAGGCACTGTGGGACATCAAGGGCAAGGCGCTCGGCGTGCCCGTGCACGAACTGCTCGGCGGCAAGCTGCGCGACTCGATCAAGGTCTATTCCTGGATCGGCGGCGACCGCCCGGCGGAGGTCGCGGCCGGCGCCAGGGAAATGGTTGCGCGCGGTTTCCTGGCGCTCAAGATGAACGGTACCGAAGAACTGCAGATCGTCGACAGCCATGACAAGATCGACGCCGCTGTCGAACGCGTCGCCATGGTGCGCGAGGCCGTCGGGCCCAACATCGGCATCGCTGTCGATTTTCATGGCCGCGTGCACCGGCCGATGGCGCGTGCGCTCGTCAAGGAACTCGAACCCTATAGGCTGATGTTCATCGAGGAGCCGGTGCTCAGCGAAAACCGCGAGGCGCTGAAGGAGATCGCCGCGCTTGGCTCGACACCGATCGCGCTCGGAGAGCGGCTCTATAGCCGCTGGGACTTCAAGTCCGTGTTCGAGGAAGGCGTCGTCGACATCATCCAGCCCGACCTGTCGCATGCCGGCGGCATCACAGAATGCCGCAAGATCGCGGCGATGGCGGAAGCCTATGATGTCGCGGTCGCGCCGCATTGCCCGCTCGGGCCGATCGCGCTTGCCGCGTGCCTGCAGCTCGACGCGGTCAGCTACAACTGCTTCATCCAGGAGCAGAGCCTCGGCATCCACTACAACGCCGCCAACGACCTGCTCGACTATGCCGCCAACAAGGATGTCTTCCGCTACGAGGATGGTTATGTCGCCATTCCCGACGGCCCGGGCCTGGGTGTCGAGATCGACGAGGATTATGTCAAGGAACGCGCCAGGGAAGGCCACCGCTGGCGCAACCCGATCTGGCGCCACAAGGACGGTTCCTTCGCCGAGTGGTGATCCGGGCTGGCTTTCAGACTTCAAGCACTCCAGGAATAATGAAGACTTTGTCCGGCGAGCAGTTGCTCTCGAGAAATGGCTCGTTCGTTCGGTTTGATCGAGGGGCTTTCAGCGGCGTTGTCAAATTGACCATCAAACGCAGATGACCGCAGTGCGGCACATTCATCGGCTGCGAATTGCAGAGGGACTGTTTGGTGGAGCCAATCGGGATCGAACCGACGACCTCTTGAATGCCATTCAAGCGCTCTCCCAACTGAGCTATGGCCCCACTTCCGGCAGTCAACCGGCGCCGTTTCCGGCGAAGAGATCCGGCGCGGGTTGGAGACCGCGCCGTTAGTGCAGGCGGCTTCTAACCCCGCCTTTCTCAGATATCAAGCCTTCGAGAGCCGCTTTTTCTTCACAGACCACGAAAGCCCGCAAACGCCCGCTTTCAAGGCCGATCAGACCTCGTCGTCGTCGTCGCCAACGCCGATCATGTCGGCAACGTCGTCATCTTCTTCCTCTTCGTCGGCGAGGAAGGTGTCGTCCTCGTCGTCGCCGAGATCGACGTCGTCCTCATCGTCGCCAAGATCCGGCAGGTCGTCGCCCTTGACGTCCTCGTCGGCCTCTTCGAGCGAGACGACCTCAACGCCTTCTTCTTCCTCGGCGTCCACTTCCTTCTCGGCCACTTCCTCTTCCTCCTCGAGAGCGGCAATCTTGCCTTCCTCGAAATAGGAACGCGGATAGGTCTTGCCGGTGTAGGGCGAGACGATCGGGTCCTTGTTCAGGTCGTAGAATTTTCGGCCCGTCTCCGGGTCGATACGTTTTGTGCCAAGTTCGGTTTTTGCCACGGCAAGCCTCGTCAATAAAAGAGTGGTCCCCTTAACCACAGTTTGCAGCGCTGTCAAAGCGAAAAGCCGGCGTCACAAAACCATGCATTGAAAGGCCTCGCGTGAAGTGACGACCATGGGGATGACCATTTCGGCCCACCGTGGTACGAGAC
>NZ_RZRW01000227.1:0-8725 GCF_003998745.1 Mesorhizobium sp. M7A.F.Ca.US.014.04.1.1
CAACTATGTCAACCATGGCGTCCTGGAGGTCGAGGCGACCCCATCCGGCGCCGACAGGCTGATCGTCGGCGGCACGGTCGACATATCAGGCGCCACGCTCAACCTGGTCCTGACGCCGGCGACAGCCGAGAGCTGGAACCTGCGCAACGGGCCGTACACGATCATCCAGAACAATGGCGCTGCCGATGTCGCCGGCACCTTCGCCTCCGTCGGCAACCTCAACGACCTTCTCTTCCTCGACCATCTCATCAACTACAAGGGCGGCGACGGCAACGACATCACCCTCGCCTTGGCGCGCAACGACGTCGCGGTCGCCAACGTCGCCACCACCCGCAACCAGTTCGCGACCGCCGGAGCCCTCGATCGGCTGGGCGAAGGCAATGCGCTTGCATGGGCCATGCTGCTCATGACCGACAAGGACGCAGCGCGCCTGGCGCTGGATGCCGCGTCGGGCGAGGTTCATGCCTCAGCCAAGGGGATGCTGATCGAGGACAGCCGCTTCGTCGCCGATGCCGCAACCGCCCGCGTCCGGGCGGCCATGGGCGACGTCGCCGCTCCCGCCATGCCAGTGATGGCTTATGGCGAGGGCGGCCCGGAGCTGGTCGAGGCTGACACCAGCCGTTTCGTCGTGTGGGGGCAGGCTTTCGGCTCCTGGGGCACGGCGAGCGGCGACGGCAATGCCGCCGGCCTCGACCGCTCCACCGGCGGCTTCCTCGCCGGCGCCGACACCGTGATCGGCGAAGCCTGGCGGGTCGGCCTGCTGACCGGCTACAACCACGCCAGTTTCTAGGTCGACGATCATGCCTCTTCCGGCTCCAGCGACACCTATCACATCAGCCTTTATGGCGGTAGACAGTGGGACGGCCTCGGCCTGCGCGGCGGCGTCGCCTACAGCTGGAACCGGATCGACACCAGCCGCAACGTCGTCGTTCCAGGCTTCGTCGATGCGCTGACGGCGAAATACGATGCCGGCACCGCGCAGGTCTTCGGTGAGGCCGGCTATCGCCTCGAGACGCGCATGGCTGCCTTCGAGCCCTTCGCCAGTCTCGCCTATGTCAACCTCCACACCGACAGCTTCACGGAAAAGGGGCGCGCCGCCGCACTCACATCCGCTGCCTCGACCACCGAGACCACCTTCACCACGCTCGGCTTGCGGGCCTCGGCCGGCTTCGACCTCGGCGGAATGCAAGCAACCGCGCAGGGTACGCTCGGCTGGCGTCATGCCTTCGGCGACACCACGCCGACCGCAGACATGGCCTTCGCCGGTGGCGACCTCTTCACCATTGCCGGCGTGCCGATCGCTAGGGATACAGCCATCGTCGGGGCCGGGCTCGATTTCCGGATCGCCGACAGCACCACGCTGGGGATCAGCTACTCCGGTCAGTTCGGGAAGAAGGCGGCCGACCAGGGCGTCCGCGCCACGATGCAAGTGCGCTTCTGATTTTTCGGCTTGCCTCAGCCTTCGGCGGGAACCGCTTTCGGCTTGCCCTCGCCATCCAGCGCCACCATGACGAAATCCGCATGGGTGACCTTCTCCATCAGGTCGGAGAGGTAGCGCTGCGCCCAGGCCTCGACCTTGAGCGTCATCGAGGTGCGGCCGACGCGCTCGACATGGGTGTAGATGCACAGCGTGTCGCCGATCTTCATCGGCTTGGCGAACGACATCTCTTTCACCGCCGCCGTCACCACGCGGCCCTTGGCGCGCTCGGCGGCGCGGATGCCGCAGGCCAGGTCCATCTGCGCCATCACCCAGCCGCCGAAAATGTCGCCGGCCGCATTGGCGTCCGAAGGCATGGCCAGGGTGCGCAGCGTCAGATCGCCAAGCGGCCGTCCTTCAGCGTAGTGCACCATGCGAGAAATCCTTCGAGACTGGCTGCCCTCGATCCCGTATCGTCACGGCGCCAGAAGGTCAACGAGCCACGGCATGGCCACAGGCTCGGACTGGCAAAAGACCTGCGACAGCCGGCGCGCGGTGTCGGCAGCCTTTTTGCCGGGCAGCTTTTTCACGATAGGAATTTTTTCTTGACTGGGTGCCCTCAGCTATGGTACATTTTTGCCTATGGTGCTGATTTGCGCCAGTGACCCGCCGCACAGGCGGGTTTTTCGTTTGCTCCGTCAGCCAACACACCGGCGAAGGTTTCCGAGGACCGGTTAACCCGAGTTCGTAGACCCTGGGCATGGCCATGGGACGGCAGTTCGCATCACCCGGCGAAGATCGATCAGAAATAGCGCCTGAGGTTCGTGCGAATGCGATCGAGCACGCTGTTCCCGGAAAGGTCCGGAGAGAACTCCTTGCCGGTGATCGCCTCATAGGCCTGCGCATAGACATGCGAGGCCTGTTCGACGATCTCGGCCGGTATCTCAGGTATCGGGTCGCTGTAGGGGTTGCAGCGCGCCGAGACCCACGACCGGACGAAATCCTTGTCAAAACTCTCCGGCCGGCTGCCGTCGGCGAGCGCCTGTTCGTAGCTCGATGCGATCCAGTACCGGCTGCTGTCCGGGGTGTGGATTTCATCGGCAAGAATGATGGTCCCGTTCCTGTCGGTGCCGAATTCGTACTTCGTGTCCGCCAGGATCAGGCCGCGCTCGGTGGCGCGCTGCTGGCCACGGGCGAACAGCCGCAAAGCGTAGCCGGACACGGTGTCCCACTGCGCCTGCGTGAGAAGACCCTGTTCGAGGATCTCGGCTTTCGACAGCGGCTCGTCATGGCCGCCATGCGCGGCCTTGCTGGTCGGCGTGATGATCGGCTCGGCCAGCTTTTCATTGTCGCGCAGGCCGTCCGGCAGGCGGATACCGTACATGTCGCGGTCGCCGCGCTTGTAGCGCGTCAGGATCGAGGTGCTGGTGGTTCCCGCCAGATAGCCGCGCACGACGATCTCGACCGGCAGGATGTCGAGCCTCGTGCCGACGACGACGTTCGGGTCGGGGTATTCGAGAACATGGTTCGGACAGATATCGGCGGTTTCCTCGAACCAGTAGCGCGCCGTCTGGGTCAGTATCTCTCCCTTGTAGGGGATCGAGGTCAGGATGATGTCGAAGGCACTGAGCCGGTCGGTGACGATGATGATGCGCCGGCCATCCGCCAGATCGTAGTTTTCGCGGACCTTGCCGCTGTAGTGGCCCGGCAGTTCGGGAATGAACGCGTCAGGGAGGGTCCGCATATGATTTCCTGCCTTCCGCAGAGTGGCCAGAGCATAACTCCGAAAAGTTATGCGCCAAGATAGTGCCACCGCATAGGCTGTCGGGACGATAGATATCAAGCGCGATTGTCGGGAATCCCCGCAAACCTGATCGGTTCGACGGTCGCTTTTTTCACAACTGATGCCGGATGGCGCGGCGACTTCGGAATGCCGTCGCGTCTAGGCTGCAGCCAATTTTTCGGAGCCTCCCATTTCCATCATGCAGACCTATGATTTCATCATCGTCGGCTCCGGCTCGGCCGGCTCGGTCCTGGCTGAAAAACTGTCGGCCTCGGGGCGCTTCTCGGTGCTGGTGCTGGAGGCCGGCGGCAGCGACCGCCGCTTCTACGTGCAGATGCCGCTCGGCTACGGCAAGACCTTCTTCGATCCCGGCGTCAACTGGAACTACAAGGCCGAGCCGGACCCGGGGCTTGCCGGCAATGCCGACCACTGGCCGCGCGGCAAGCTGCTCGGCGGTTCGAGCTCGATCAACGCCATGGTCTGGATCAGGGGCGCGCGCGAAGATTTCGATGCCTGGGCCGCCGCCGGCAATCCCGGCTGGGGCTATGACGATCTGCTGCCCGCCTTCAAGGCGCTCGAGGACAACCAGGCCGGCGCGGACCAATGGCGCGGCGTCGGCGGCCCGCTGCATGTCACAGACTGTTCGGGCGCCGTCCACCCGCTGACCAAACGCTATCTCGTCGCCGGCCAGCAGGCCGGCTTGCCCTTCAACCCGGATTTCAACGGCGCTGCCCAGGAAGGCGTCGGCGTCTACCAGATCTCGACCCGCAACGGCCGCCGCATGTCGGCGGCGCGCGCTTTCCTGCGCCCGGCGATGAAGCGCGCCAACGTCCGCGTCGAGATGAAGGCGCTGGCGACCAGGGTGCTGTTCGAGGGCAAGCGCGCCGTCGGTGTCGAATACCAGCAGAACGGCGAGACGAAGTCGGCGCGTGCCGGTCGCGAAGTCATCCTGTCGGGCGGCTCGGTCAACTCGCCGCAATTGCTGCAGCTGTCCGGCGTCGGGCCTTCCGCGCTGCTGAAAGGCCTGGGCATCCGGATGGTCCACGCCAACGAGAATGTCGGCGCGCATCTGCAGGATCATGTCGGCATCAACTACACCTTCAAGGGCAAGCTGCCGACGCTCAACCAGACGCTGCGTCCCTGGTGGGGCAAGCTGCTGGTCGGCATGCAATATATCCTGACCCGTTCGGGCCCGCTGTCGCTGTCGATGAACAATGCCGGTGGCTTCTTCCGCACCGACCCGGCGGCGACGCGGCCCAACATGCAGCTCTATTTCCAGGCATTCTCGACCGTCATTCCCAAGAGCGGCGAGCGTCCCATCCTGACGCCCGACCCATGGCCGGGCTTTTCCATCGGCCTGTCCAACTGCCGCCCGTCGAGCCGTGGCGAGATCATGATCCGCTCGGCCAATCCGCGCGAGTACCCCAGGATAACGGCCAATGCCTACTCCACCAATGCCGATGTCGAGGAGATGCTGGCGGCGGTGAAATTCGTCCGCAAGATCGCCTCGATGCCTGCCATGGCCGAGATCATCGAGGAAGAGGTTTTGCCAGGCCCGTCAATCACTTCCGATGCAGACCTGATTCAGGATTTCAGGAAGCGCTCGGGCACTGTCTATCATCCGGTCTCGACCTGCCGCATGGGGCCCGATCCGGCGCGCGCCGTCGTCGACCCGCGTCTCAAGGTGCACGGCATCGACGGCCTGCGCGTCATCGACGCCTCCATCTTCCCCGACAACATCACCGGCAACACCAACGCCGCCTCGATCATGACCGGTTGGAAGGGCGCCGAACTGGTTCTGGAGGACCAAAAATGAAGATCACGGACGTCAAGACCTGGGTTGTCGACAATCCGCCGCCCGGCATCGGCGGCAAGTATTTCATCTTCGTCAAGTTGACCACCGATGGCGGCGTGGTCGGCTATGGCGAGGCCTACAACGCCACCTTCTCCGCCCATGTTACCGCCCGGATGGTCGAGGACATGGCCGAGCGCTATCTCGTCGGCCGCGATCCGCACGACATCGAGAACTTCTTCCGCCGCGCCTATTCGTCCGGCTTCACCCAGCGGCCCGACGTGTCAGGCATGGGCTGCTTCTCGGCGCTGGAAATGGCCTGCTGGGACATCATCGGCAAGGAGGCCGACAAGCCGGTCTACAAACTGCTCGGCGGCCAGGTGCACGAAACGCTGCGTTCCTACACCTATCTTTATCCGCACACCGGCAGCGTCCACTCCGAGGATGCGCACGGCAAGAACGTCTACAACGACCCCGATCTCGCCGCCGCCTGCGCGCTCGAATATGTCGAACAGGGGTTCAACGCCGTCAAACTGGACCCGGCCGGCCCCTACACCGCCTTCGACGGCCACCAGCCGCGTCTTGTCGATATCGACCTGTCCACCCGCATGATCAAGGCGATCCGCGAGGCGGTCGGCACCCGCGCCGACATCCTGTTTGGCACGCACGGCCAGTTCACAGCGTCCGGCGCGCTGCGCATGGCGCGCGCCATCGAGCCCTATGATCCCTTGTGGTTCGAGGAGCCGGTGCCGCCTGACATGCCCGAAGTCATGGCGCAAGTGGCCCGCGCGACCTCGATCCCGATCGCCACCGGCGAACGGCTGACCACCAAGTTCGAGTTCGCCCGCGTCATCGAGAACCGCGCCGCGACCATCCTGCAGCCGGACCTCGGCCGCTCCGGCGGCATTCTCGAAACCAAGAAGATCGCGGCGATGGCCGAGGCCTACCACATCCAGGTCGCCCCTCACTGCTATTGCGGGCCGATCGTCGGTGCGGCCAACATCCAGCTGGCGGTGACACTGCCCAACTTCCTCATCCTGGAATCGCTGAAGCAGTGGGACGGTTTCCATGCCACGCTCTTGAAGAAGAAGATCGAGTGGCAGGACGGCAACGTCGTCCCCTCGAAGGAGCCCGGCCTCGGCGTCGAGTTGAACGAAGCGGTCTGCGACGCGCACCCCTATACGGGCAAGGACCTGCATCTGCAGATGATGCAGACCCCGCTGATGCCGTGAGCAAGAGCTACGCCTTCATCGGGCTTGGCCATCTCGGCGGAAACCTTGCCGCCAGCCTGATCCGCAACGGCTTTGCCGTCACCGTCCTCGACCGCGATCCGGCCGCCGTCGAGCGCCTGGTGGCGCTCGGCGCCACTGCCGCGAGCAGCCCGGCCGAGGCCGCCGCCTGGGCCGGCAATGCCATCACGTGCCTGCCTTCGCCCAAGGTCAGCGAAGCGGTGCTGGCCGGACCCGGCGGATTGCTGGAGGGCCTACCCCAAGGCGGCACCTGGATCGAGATGTCCACCAACGGCCGCGACGAGATTCTTCGCCTTGCGGCCCTCGCCTCGGCCAGGGGCGTCGAGACGCTGGAATGCCCGGTCACCGGTGGCGTGCATCTGGCGGCGGCTGGCAAGATCACCGCGCTGGTCGGCGGCGATCCAGCGCTCTACGAACGTCATCGGCCGGCCATCGAGGCGATGTGCGCAAAGTCGTTCCTGATGGGTCCGGTCGGCTCGGCGGCGGTGATCAAGGTGATCACCAACATGCTCGCCTTCATCCATCTCGTCGCCGCCGGCGAGGCGCTGATGTTGGCCAAACAAGGCGGGCTCGACCTCGCCCAGTCCTACCATGCCATCTCAGCCTCCTCCGGCAACAGCTTCGTCCACGAGACCGAAAGCCAGCTCATTCTCAACGGCTCCTACGACATCGGCTTCACCATGGACCTGGCGCTGAAGGACCTCGGCTTCGCGCTGGCGATGGGCAGGGAATTCAGACTGCCGCTCCAACTGGCGCCGCTTGTGAGTGAGATTTTCCAGATGGGCAAACAGGAATATGGCGGCAGCGCCTGGTCCACCCAGATCGTCAAATTGCTCGAGGATGCCGTCGATACCGACCTGCGCGCGCCCGGTTTTCCGGCCAAGCTGGAACTCTGACATCAGCCAGTTATCAAGCGATTTCAGGACGTTGGATTGATGGGCGGATTCATCTGAATCAATCTGTCAACGGCTTGATTCAGTATCTGAGCGTCAATGCACCCGGCAGGATCTCGAAGGTCGCGGGTATGCGTCCCGGCGACTCGCCGTCTATATCGACCAGGGCGCCATTCTCTGACGCATCGCCGAGCGGCTCGACCACCACTTTCCTGCCGCGCAGGATGGTGATCGCCGGATGGTTGCGGTGCCGGCCGCCATAGAGCAGCCGGATGTCCCAGATCAGCTTCAGCTTGCCGGCGGCGCGCAGGATGACGATGTCGAACTGCCCGTCGGTCAGGTCGGCATCCGGCGCGATCATCATGCCGCCGCCAAAGAACTTTCCATTGGCGACCGCCACCAGCGCCATGCGCGCTTCGACGGGTGCGCCGTCATCGACCGTGATCCTGACGTCCTGAAAACGGTAGCGGATGAACTCCACCACGGTGCGCCACAGGAACAGTGCCTTGGCCGACATCCTGCCCTTGCGCTTGTCGGCATTGACGGCGCGGTCGGTGGCGCCGGACAGGCCGAGACTGGCGATGTTGATGAAGTGCCGGCTGGCCAGCGCGCCGTGATCGTCGATGTAGCCGATGCGCCCGGCATCGACCTTGCGACCCTTGGCTTCGGCCAACCGCTTCAGCACGGCATCCACCTCTTTCGGCAGGCCGAGCCCGCGCGCGAAATCGATGCCGGTGCCGCACGGCAACAGGCCAAGTTCAGTGATCCGGCCGCTCTCCTGGGCCGCCTGCAGAAGCCCGTCGGCCACTTCGCTGGCGGTGCCGTCACCGCCGGCCGCAATCACCAGATCGAAGCCAATCATTGCGAGATCGATTGCCAGCCTTTCGGCATCGCCTTCGGCCTGCGTTTCGCGCAGCTCGAATTCGCCGAAATGCTTTTTCAGCGACACGGCAACATCAGGCCAATGCCGTTTCAGCCGGCCGCCACCGGCAATCGGGTTGAGAACCACTCCGACTTTCAAAATACCCGCCCTCCCCGGCGCCGGACATGCAGGTCCGATCCTTTGCCGGCATTGAAGCCCGCGACCACCGGCGGAGCAAGGGGCGCTGTCGGCTCGTACGCAAAAAAGCGGGCGGGCTGTCTAAAGCAGCCGGCGCTCGAATTCCCCGGTTTGTGGCTAACGATCCCCGGTAATCCCGCTATCCACAGGGCAGCGGCCATTCCCCAGGACCCTTACTCGGTGTACATTAAACCCATCTCAGGCGGCTACCGATCATCAAGCCGAAAGGCGAAGTGAAAGGCGGATTTCCTGAGGCCCGTACGGCCCGAAGCGAGAGCAGGCTTGCCTGTTTCGAGGGACGGAGCCGAGACCTACGGGGCCGCGGAAAGCGTGCCAACGCCGACGGCGGACCGATGCTGCCATGAAGGACGGCAAAAACCTTCGATGGTGCGCAGGGCAAAGCTCGCAAGGGTGGAGACCGGCGTGGTCCCGAACGGACGCTGCTCTCGGGCGGCGGACTGGCAGGACCGTCAAAATCAAGGCCGGCAAGGCGCGACGACTTTACGGAAGGTGCTGCCGCGACCGTGTCC
>NZ_RZRW01000228.1:0-8652 GCF_003998745.1 Mesorhizobium sp. M7A.F.Ca.US.014.04.1.1
ACGCAGCGGTGTGAGACGGGCATTCTTGTGGATGTTCATTCGGACCCTCCGATGGATGCTGAAGCGTGGTAACTCCAGTCTCCTCGGTCCGGTCCGAATGGACAACCTCTCGAAAGCTCACACCTAGGATGGGTGCTGCCACGCGGCTCGGACTCAGCGTGCATTATCACGTAAATGTTGAGAGAATGAATGGCGCCGCGAAGGGCAATTCCAGCCGTCCAAAGCGACAGGCGTGTCGCGGCCTCGACATTGCAGTGGCGCTTACCTAACACGGCCTCACACTGCCCTCTAAACGGCCCCGAATTTGAACTGACGGCCCCTGGCCGGTTCATCGGGCAGGTCAAGGGCTAGGTGTAGTACACAGGGCTCATAACTTTCAGTTTCTAGTTGGTACGATGGGCCGTGGACGGTCGATGCAGACTTCAAGATGGCGAACGAAGCTCTCCATGCGTGCGTTGTCGAGGCAAGTGCCTTTGCCATGCTCGCGACTGGAGAGATTTCAAAATGAGCCTTGTAAGCGGAGAATGCCGCCGACGCTGTTCGGCTTGCTCGTGCCCTTGACGGCGGTAGGCTCGGCAGGGCCGAGGCCAGAGTTGCCGTAGTGGTCGTAATCGACCTCGGCTGTGACCGTGAAGCCGGGAACGACCATGTAGGCGACGTTTGCAGCCACACCAGCATCCTTGAGCTGATCACCCGAGACCTGAAGGTTGAACGAAGTTTTCTCGTCAAACTCGTAGGTGGCGCCCGCCCAGAAAGCCCACTGGCCGTTCCAGATTTTGTACGAGCCGCGCCCATGATTGGCAATTGCGCCGTTTGAGTCCTCGTTGAGACTGGCATTGGAACCGTAGCCGAAGAGTCCAAACAGCGACAGCTGGTTTGTGACAGCGACGTCGACGCGGATCTTGCCGGCAAAAGCTTCGTAATTGCTGTCATAAGCCGCGACGCCGATGATCGAGCCCCAGCCTTGCGTGTATTTCAAGCCGGCGACAACGTGCGGAATATAGCTGTCGATAGTACCGGCTGAGCCCGATCCTTGTTCGAGCGAAATCACAGTCGAAATGCCGTTGCCGGCGTCGAAGTGGTACTGAGCCACGTTGGTGTCGAAGCCGGCCGACGGAACGAGCATACTATCGAGAACGTTGCCAGCGTAGCTTGCAAACGTATCGAAGGCCGACCCCTCCTTGCCAACTCGCAGGCCTCCCAGCTCGACCCAGGCAGAAGCCAGTGCGAGGCCGCTGTTGAAATCATAGTTCTGAGGACTGTCATGCGAGTTAGCGCTGTTGCCAAAATTCACCTGGGTTTCGGTATAGGTCGTCAACGCGCCGAGCTCGGTCTGCTGGCCGGTCCAAGTTTTGAACGTGAAGCGTGTGCTGTTTCGCCAAGTGCCTTGGTCCTCGCCAGTTCTCACGTCCGAGGTTCTTGCGCTGTCATACGATCGGACGTCACCCAGGCCGATATCGTAACGGACATAGCCGCCGATGCGCAGGCAGGTCTCGGTGTTGGGAATATAGGAATATCCCGAGCCGAGGACGTCGCAGATCTTGATGTACTCGGCCGGTTCCCGCTCGGCGCCAGCTGCTCGACCGACGGAAATGGTCATCAGAGCAGTTAAGCCGAGAAGAGGACTCTTGATGTACATGTCTAGATCTCCATGAAGGAATAAAAAGGATAGAGGCGAAAGAGCAAGCTTTTCCTCTAAATTTTGTGCGTGTTGTCTCCAATATGTGGACGCCAAAGCGCTTGACACGAGAGGTGAGCCAGCGTAAAAGCCACATGTACTTATAATAGTGTTTTCTGCTAGGAGATTCATTATCGTTTACATGTGAAACACTCCGGTCGGACCGCTGCAGCTCTCCGAATAGAGCAGCAAGCGACATGCCAACCTGAAGCGTAGATGCGGCCGACACCAAAATCGGGCCGACGCGCCTTCGTCTCGCTGGAATCACTTTTTTTGAGGGTCACTGCGAAAAGAAATGTGCGACACGGTTCGCCATGTTCGATATGTGACAGTCTCGTTTAACAGCGACGGCTTCCCGTCTGACCGCAACGGAGGCCGCGCCATCCGCTACCGAGAAGGATCACTGCGCGTACGCTCCGCAAGGGCTGCGCCAGGAACAGAGGGCGTGCACGTCCGAGGCGTCGCATGGTGGCCGCAGCACCTTTTCGCCGCTGTAAGTTCGCCGTGCAGGTACATTGCGCGGCCGGAAGCGAGAGGGAGCGCACCCTGAAACGGCTGCCTACGGCTCGCCTCGAGTAATTGGCGATGAACAGTATTCTCGAGAACTTAGTCTCGACGGAAAGAGCAACGAAAGGAAGCCGCTTGGACGAGCACGATCCGAAGGAAGAACCGATCGAGACCATTTTCCGCAACGGCACAATCACTGCCGTGGGTATCCTGCTTGCCTTTTCCCTCGGCTTCCTCACTCATTGGGCCGCGAACCCCTTGCCATGGCAACTCTACGATCTGTTCGCCGTAGTGCCGATCCTGCTCGGCATCGCACTGCAGATGAGAGCGCTGTCCATGCTGCTCGACATGAGTTCCTTGCGGCGCCCCATCTACGAACGCGCCAATCGCATTTTCATGGTCGGCCTCATCCAGACCGCGTGTGGCGTCGGCATGGCCATCTTGGTCGATCTTTTCGGGATATCGGTAGGGGGCACGCTGCCCGGCGCTTGACGACAAGCCACACCGCTCTTCGCTCGAAGCGACGTCAAGCCGGGGAACCTTGTGCACCCCCTAGCGGCGTCCTCCTTTCATCAAATGAGCCGACGTCAGCTTTAGAGCGTCTCGGTGGCTAAAGCCGGTATGGTTTTTCGGCCGGCAGGGAAGGCCGCTGGCTGGACCTGGATGGCGTCTGAACGAGGCTTGACAGGTCCGTTGCGTCGGACATGAATTTCGCATTGCAAAGTTCTTCCGCAGACGCCTCAAGCACACTGCACTGGCGTCACGTACTCAGACGTTGAATGCGGCACCGCACCATCACCTCAGGCGCAACCATGGCACGCGCGCTCCCCGGCGTGGTTGACCCCATCCTGTCCAAACGAGACTGCGACATAAGCGGGACGCACTGACTTAGGTCAGAGACCAGGACGAGCGCGCAACGAAAGAATGATGGATGAGCGACGTGGGATGACAGCTCCTTGCACACCTCAATCCTGACAAAGTACCGGGACCCCCGGCCGCCTTGGTATACCATCTATCCGACTGTGCCAGACTTCTCTGCGGCAGTTGGTGCTGACGATTATGAGGAATGGCTGGGGGGCCTCCCGGCCGACGAATCGGTGTCGCTCTATTTCCACATTCCGTTTTGCCGATCCATGTGCTGGTATTGCGGCTTCCCTACCGCGGTCATCCGTCGCAACGGCCCGATCCTTAATTATTTAGCGGTGCTGCGTCAGGAGATCAGTTTGGTGTCGGAGCAAGTGCGGCAAGGGCTGCCGGTGAGCGATGTGCATTTCGGCGGCGGAACGCCTCACCTTATCGGGCCAGCCGAGCACTTGGCGCTGATGGAATTTCTACGCCGCCACTTCGCTTTCAGCAAAACTGCTGCGATCGCCGTGGAGATCGATCCCCGAACGTTCACACCGGAAATGGCCGAAGCCCTGGCAGCTAACGGTGTCAACCGCGCGAGCATCGGATGCAGAGCTTTGATCCCGATGTGCAAAGGCGATCAATCGGATCCAGAGTAAGGTGCAGACGGCCGCTGCAGTCCAAAATCTCCGCCGGCATGGCGTTGGCCATATCAACTTCGACCTCATCTTCGGTCTACCGAAACAGACTGTGCAGTCCTGCATCCAGACCGCGATGGCTGCGGTCGCCATGCGCCCCAACCGGCTTGCGGTGTTCGGATACGCGCATATTCCTTCCGTGATAAAGAATCAGCGCCTAATCGAGCAGGCAGGTCTACCGGACGGCGATCTTCGCGCCGAACAGGCTGCAACTGTCGCCGAGACACTGGTTGGCGCTGGCTACCGGGAGATCGGGCTCGATCATTTCGCTCCGCCGGACGACGAACTTGCGCTAGCGCCAGAAGACCGGGCGCCTACGGCGTAATTCGCTGGGATACTCGGCCGATACTTGCAAAACGTGATCGGCTTCGGCGCGTCGGCTATTGGCCGAGTCCGCGAGGGGTATGTTCAGAACGAAGTAACACGGGATTCTTACGCCCGGCACATCGCAAGTGGACGTCTGGCGACATCAAAGGGTCACCGTCTGACCGACGATGACCGGGTGCGCGCAGCGATCATCGAGCGACTGATGTGCGATTTGGAGGCCGACGTGCCGACCATCTGTGCCGCCCACGAAATCGAACCAGCTCGTTTTCTCGATTCAGTTGAGAGTTTGGTGACGCTGGCTGAGGAGGGGATCCTGGACGTCGAAAACGGCTTCATCCGCGTGCGGCCGGAGCACCGCTTTGTTGTTCGCGCCGTTGCTGCTGCATTCGATGCTTTTCTCGCGAATCGATGAGTTGAGGCCACGACGCCGAAAGGCATCAGACCTTGTTTGGCGCTCGTCGGCATGGGCTCTCGCAGAAGACTCCGCAAGCGTATGCAGGGGACTTCCACTTGACGCCGCGTTCACCATCATCTCGCCTGGGTGCGCGCGAAAGCGCACAACCCGGAGCACGCTGCTCTCGGTGTGAGGCTGTGCTCTGCAAAGCACCGGTGATCCACCCTGTCCCTGGACAGCAGCTTGATGGCGTCATCTTGGAGGACGAGAAAAGATTGTCGAGGTACGGGTACGAATTGCCTCGGTCGTCCGTTCAATCGAAAGCACTGTCTGCGGAGGCACCTCTCCTTCATGCAGTGACAGGAGATGCTGGGCGACTTCCTTATCTGCTGCGGTGAGTCGATGATTTAGGCGGAGAAAGTCCATCCAGGTGGGGGTGCGGAATGTCTCCGTCCAAAGTGACGGTGTTTGCAGATTTCGCTGGAGCGTCCAGTTTCGTGCACCGGCACGGCTCTGGACGTGTCGCCGCGTGCGCATGGAGCCCAGAAAGGCCTCGATATTTTCCTCCGATATCAAATACTCGACCTTGGCCACGATAGGGCCACTTCTGGGTTTCAGATCGAGAGCCACGTCCGGCGGATGAAAAACTGAACTTTCTTGATCGGTTTCTTCCCAGGGACGGACCGGCAACACGATCCCCGCTGCTGCAACCAGCAACAGAGCGCCTGCGGCGCCCTCCAATGCTGAGGTCAAGGAATAGTTTTGCGCGACAGAACCCCAGATCCAGCTGCCAGCAGCCATACCGCCTGCGCTCAAGGCGTAGTAAATGGAGAGCGTGCGGCCTACAACCCACCTTGGGCTTGCCAACTGCACCGACACGTCAATGCCCGTCCAGGTGATAAGCCAACCCGCTCCGCCGAGCGCCAGCGAAATGGCCGCCACAGGAAGCGACGATGTAAGGGCAAGGGAGAGGCAACAGACTGCACAAGCCACAGAGGCGAAGGCCACCAGCCTGTTTTGAGACGTGACCTTCCTCAAGAAGCCGTTGCCCATACCCGCGATGAAAGCACCCATGCCGAAGCCGGCCAATAAGATACCGTAGACAATTGGCCCACTCTTCAACTGATCCCGGACGACGAGGGGGAGCAACGCCAGAATGGAGATGCTTGCCAACCCGAAAAGAGCGGCTCGGGCGGTCGCTGCCCTGATCTCCAAAGACATCGCCGTAAAGCGCACTCCGTCATGAATTGCCGTCGTCATTCTCTCACGAGGGAGAGGCGAAGAGCGGACCTCCCATTTGGTGCGCCATATCGCGCTTATGGGCGCCAGATCACTCACCGCAGCCAAGGCGAAAGCGGCCAGCGGCCCAAAGACGGCCAGGATCACGCCCCCCAAGGCTGGACCAACGCTGCGCACAATGTTGTATCCGACGGACATAAGCGTCACTGCGGCCGGAATGTCGCGTTTGTGAAGGATATCGCCGACCGAAGCGTGCCAAGCCGGATCATTCAAGGCAAAGCCGCAGCCGGCCAGGAAACCTAACCCGAGAATCAGCCAAGGACTGACAAATCCCAGACCCACAGAAATCATCAGCGTCGTCGACGCCGATGCTATCAGGCAGTGTCCCGCAAACATCACCCACCGGCGGCTGAAGTTGTCGGCAATGGCTCCGGCGAAAACTGAGAGGAAGAACACCGGCAATGTGGATGCGGCCTGGACGAGTGCCACCATGAGGTCGGACGCTGAAATCGTTGCCATAAGCCAACTGATGGCGACCGTTTGCACTAGCCAACCGAGGCTGGAAATCTGGGTGGCCGCCCAAATTGAGCGAAACACCTTGTTTCGAAATGGGGCGAGCGTCTTTGAAACGGGCGGTTGGGGATTTTCGCTCTGCATGAGGTATTGCTGGCCTTCGATGAGCGCTGCGATTTGAGCAAGCGGGTCGATACTTAGACATCGCGGAGCACCGCACGGACCCCAGCTCTATGGAGCTTGCCGGCGACTATTTGCGTATTGAGCCATTCTCATAGTCTCATTCATGAGCAGTCCTGTGCGCAAGCATTGCTTTGCTAAATTCCCACCACAAGCGCGCCGCCGCTGAGACCCGCACCCGCTGCCGCCAAGAGGACTTTCTCGCCAGGCCGAAACGGCTGCGCCCGATGGGCCAGCGACAATGAGAGCGGGATCGTCGCGGCGGAAGAGTTGCCATATTCGGCGATCGTCTTGACGATCGAGTGATCAGCGATGCCGAGGTTCCTGCCGACCGCGTCGAAAATGCGCGCATTGGCCTGATGCGGCACGAAACGATCGAGGTCTTGCGGCCTCAGTCGGGCAGCAGTGAGCGCATCTCTCGAGCAGGCGGTCATCATCTCCACGGCCTTGCTGAATACTTCACGGCCGTCAGTGATCGTCATCCGTGTCTGCGCGAGGTCGAGGTCGGCATGGAACGGAGTGTTGCTTCCCCCGGCGGGAATCTGGATTAGCCCGTAGCGCGAGCCGTCGGAATCCACCGAAGCGCCGAGAATGCCTCGATCCGGGTCATCGCAAGGACTGATCACCATGGCGCCGGCGGCATCGGCAAACAGCACGGCGCTGGCGCGCTCGGCCAAATTGATGCGGTGGCTGAGGATGTTGGCGGCGATGACAAGGCTCGCTTTGCCGTGCAGGCGGGGGAACCCGTCGGCGAACATCAGCGCATAGATGAAGCCGGCGCAGGCGCCGGTCAGGTCGATCGCTCCGGCGCGGCCTAGCCCCAGCCGATGTGCGACCAGCGGCGCGCTTGGCGGCAGAAGGTGATCGGGCGTCGACGTGGCGAGCAAGAGTAGACCGACGTCGCCGCGGTCGATACCGGCATTGGTCAGCGCCATGTCGCCGGCAGAGGCGGCAAGGCCCGACAGCGTGTCTTCGTCTGTTGCCCAGAAGCGCGAGCGAATTCCGGTGCGCCGCTCGATCCAGCCGGGCTCAAGCCCGAGCCGGTCTTCGATTTCCGGGTTCTCGACCTTGCGCGTCGGCGCATGATGGCCGAAGCCGAGAACGCGCGACGATAGGTTCATGGCCGCGAGCCGAAGCGTTCGCCGGCCTCCTCTATCGCGTCATAGAGCCCGTCCAATTCGTCGCTGGTGATGCAATAGGGCGGCAGAAGATAGAGGACATTGCCGAGCGGGCGCACCAACAGGCCGCGCTCAAGGAAAAAAGCGCGCAGTTTTGGCCCGATCTCGGCCAGATAACCGGCTGAGCCGGTGCGTAGGTCGAGTGCCGCGATGGTGCCGGTTGTCCGGCAGTCGGTGAAATATGGATTGTCCCGGAAGCGTTGCAGCCCCGCGGCCTGCCTCGCGCTCAAGACCGCGATCCGCTCGGCCACCGGCTCGTCACGCCAGATCTCGACATTGGCAAGTGCTGCCGCGCAGGCGATCGGATTGGCGGTGTAGGAGCTCGAATGGAAAAACGTCTTCTTGCGATCCTCCGAAAAGTGAGCGTGGAAGATGGCATCGGTGGCGATCGTGGCGGCCAGCGGGATGGTACCACCGGTCAGACCTTTCGAGGTGCACAAGATGTCGGGCGAGACGGACGCCTGTTCGCAGGCAAACATGGTTCCGGTGCGCCCCCAGCCGGTCATCACTTCATCGGCGATCACGAGCGTGCCGGAGGCTTCGGCGATCCTCTTCAATTCGGCAAGAACCCAGGCCGGATACATCAGCATGCCGCCGGCGCCAAGCACCAGCGGCTCGACGATCAGCGCGGCTGCGCGCCGGTCGCGGCTAACGGCCTCGAACCGATCCAGCGTTTCCTGCTCGCGCCCGGCGGCCGGGAAGGGGATGGTGTCGACCTCGAACAGCAAAGGCTCATAGGCGGCGTTGAAGACGCCACGGGCGCCGACGCTCATCGTGCCGATGGTGTCGCCATGATAGCTGTGCTCCATGACGGCGATGCGCGAACGCGACGCGCCGATGTTACGGAAATAGCCGAGCGCCATCTTCAGCGCGACTTCGACTGAGGTCGAGCCACTGTCGGAATAGAACACCCGGTGGAGGCCGGCGGGTGCGATGCCTACAAGCGCCTCGGCCAGCCGTTCGGCCGGCTCGTGGGTGAAGCCCGCGAAGATGATCTGGTCGAGGCTCGAGGCGGTCGTCTCGATGGCCTTCATGATGCGGGGGTGGCGATGGCCGTGGGTGACGACCCACCAGGAAGAAATCGCATCGAGG
>NZ_RZRW01000229.1:0-1784 GCF_003998745.1 Mesorhizobium sp. M7A.F.Ca.US.014.04.1.1
ATGCCCGACAGCATGCGCAGCAGCGTCGTCTTGCCGGCGCCGTTGGGACCGATGATGGCAAGGCGATCGCCAGCGGCCACCGAGAAGCTGACCGCCTGGACCAGATTCCGCCCATTCGCCATGGCACAGAGGTCATGGGCTTCGAGAAGCGCTGCGCTCATCGGCTGCAGCCCGCCGGATTGCGGGGACGGCAAAGTGTGAGCATGGTGATGCGATGATCGATGGAGCCGTCCAACTTTCCGTCACTTTCCAAAACTGGCGACGGAAGGAAGCTGGCGAACCGGCCGACAAGGCCGGGATTCGCGTTTCCTCCCGGCACACCCCGTCCGGTCAACTCAGTGATGGCAGGTCTCCTGGCTCGCGGGTCGTTGCGCCATCCTGCCTTCCCAGCCTTGCCGGCCAGTGGCATTCACGGATTTTGCTCGCCGCTTACAGTTGCGGGGGCAGCCACGGCCTCGACCTGAACAGGCCTCACCGTGTTCCCTTTTCACCCCTCGCCTTTCGGCTCGGGGACCATCACCACTTCAGCGTAGATTTCCACCAAACGCTTCGCAATGGTTTTCTCGGAAGCAGTGGTGGGCCAGCTAAGGGAAACAGGCATTGCACGCTCACTTTATGTAATAACATAACATTCTTAGGAGATGACGCGGCCCGCTGTCAAGCGAAAGCCCATGGGATCGGCGCAGATTGCACGGAATGCGCAATTTCGATCAAACTGGCCGCGCCAGGAAACGCCAAGATGATCCGGCCAATGCGAAAAGGAGCCCCATGAACCCGACCGAGAAAGCGCTGTGGTTCGTCGAGAGCCATCTGCCGGAGGCGATCTCGCTTGACGATGTCGCGCAAAGCAGCGGCGTGTCGCGTTTTCATGTGACGCGCGCCTTCGGCGCCGCAACCGGCCGCTCGGTGATGGGTTACATGCGCTCACGCCGGCTGACCGAGGCGGCGCGCAAGCTGGCCGGCGGAGCGCCCGACATCCTCGTCGTCGCGCTCGACGCCGGCTACAACTCGCATGAGGCGTTCACCCGTGCCTTCCGCGATCAGTTCGGCACCACGCCGGAACTGGTGCGCGCGCAAGGCTCGACCAACAACCTCGACCTCGTGGAGCCGATCCTGATGGACCAGTCCTTCCTCACCAATCTCGAACCACCGCGCTTCGAGACCAGCCGGCCGTTCCTGATCGCCGGCCTCGGCGAACGCTACAGCTGCGAAACCAGCGCCGGGATTCCGATGCAGTGGCAGCGTTTTGCACCCTATATCGGCAACATCCCCGGCGAGATCTCAGGCGTTTTCTACGGCGTCTGCCTTAACGGCGATGACGCGGGCAATTTCGACTATGTCGTCGGCGTCGAAGTGTCCGGCTTTGCGGATCTGCCGAAGGACTTCTATCGGGTGCGGGTGCCGGCGCAGAAATATGCGGTGTTCTCGCACCGCGAGCACATCTCATCCATCCGCCGGACGATCAACACGATCTGGAACAGTTGGCTGCCCGACTCCGGTCACGAAATCGCGGATGCACCGGAATTCGAGCGCTATGGACCGGAGTTCGATGCCCACAGCGGCAATGGCGGGCTGGAGATCTGGGTACCGGTGAAGGCGTAGCTCGATCACGCCATCGGCAGCGCCGGCCAGCGATCGATGACCTTTCCGCCGGAAAACACGGCGATCGACCCGAATTGCTGCAGCACGGCCTCGCTCTGCGTCGGCCTTAGAAACGCGTAGTCGCCTGGCCTTGCGGCCGCATCGGCGGGCAAGCCCATGAATTGCTGGTTGGAGGACAGGCC
>NZ_RZRW01000229.1:1794-7859 GCF_003998745.1 Mesorhizobium sp. M7A.F.Ca.US.014.04.1.1
GACTTCTACCGGGTGCGGGTGCCGGCGCAGAAATATGCGGTCTTTGCCCACCGCGAACACATCTCGACCATCCGCCGGACGGTCAACACGATCTGGAACAAATGGCTGCCGGCCTCCGGGCATGAGATCGCGGACGCGCCGGAATTCGAACGCTACGGCCCCGAATTCGACCCGCGCAGCGGCAAGGGCGGGCTGGAGATCTGGATACCGGTGAAGGCGTAGTCGGTCAGGCCATCGGCAACGCCGGCCAGCGATCGGCGATCCGGCCGCCGGAAAACACCGCGATCGACCCGAACTGCTGCAGCACGGCTTCGCTCTGCGTCGGCCTTAGAAACGCGTAGTCGCCGGGCTTTGCGGTCGCGTCGGCGGGCAAGCCCATGAATTGCTGGTTGGAGGACAGGCCGAGCAGCCCGTTCGCCTTCATGCCTTCTGGGAAGACCGGCTCGGCCATCCACTTGCCGCCATAGAGATAGCAGCCCTTGCGCGGAAACCGGCCGAGCGCCTGCAGCAGGCGGGTGACGGCCGGCGGGCCAGGCAGCATCGGCTCGACCACTTTCAGGATCGGCGTGGCAATGAAGGCCGCCGGCTGGAAGCCTTCTAGGCCTGGCGTATCGAAGTCGCTGGGCAGCACGAAGGCCGAGCCCATCGACACTTCATTGGCCGCGCCGCCACGATGAAGCAGCGCGGTCTTGCTGCCGCCGATGTTGAGGATACGGCGCTGGTCGGCGCCGAGACAGGCGACGAACGCCGCAGCCTGCGCCGACGCCTCCGCCAATGCCTTTGCCGGTCCGCCGAAAAGGCCGGGAATGAGCGGCGCATGCGCCTCGTAGGCCATGACGCCTTCGCAATGCAGCCGGGCCGGCAACGCGCTCAACGCCTTCGACAAGGCCGCGGGATCAGCAAAGCCGCCGCGATGCAGCCCGACATCGATCTCGAAAGCGATGCGCAGGCCGATGCCGAGTTCGTCAGCGAGAGCACCGTATTCCGCCAGTCTCTCCTCGCTGTCGATCAGCCAGCAGACACGCGACCAGTCGGCATCACCCTTCACCAGCGCAGCCCTTGCCGCACCGATCGGCATCGGCTTGCCGTAGAGCAGATCGGCATCCGGAAACGCCTTCAGCACCGCCTCGCTGATCGGCGGGTGGAAGGTCATGAAGCGCTCATGGCGAAACGCCTTGCCTATATGCGCAAGCAGCGGCAGGCAGGCGAGCGATTTGTCGACCAGCCGCACGGCCAGGCCGGGATCCAGCCTCCCTTTTACCAGGGCAATGTTTCCGTCCAGCCGATCGCGGTCGAGCAGCAGGCAGGGTCGGAAGATGCCGGCGGTCTTCAGCGCATCCGAGAGGGTGGAAAAATAGGTGCTCATCATTCGATGCCGAACAGGCCGGCCATGTAGGGCGACACGAAGCGGTTTTCCGGATCGATGTCGCGGCGCGCCGCCATGGCATCGTCCCAGCGCGGGTAGAGCTTTTTCAGCTCCGCCGCTTTCAGGCTGTGCATCTTGCCCCAATGCGGCCGGCCGCCATATCTGCGGAAGATCGGCTCTGCCGCCCGCATGAACGGCAAAGGATCGTTCGCGGCGTCATGGTGGATGGCGATGGAGCAGGTCAGCCTGTTGTAGAATGGCGAAAGCCAGAACTGGTCCGGCGCGACCGAGCGCACCTCCATCGGGAAATAGACCTCGGGAAAGCGCTTCTCGGTCAGCTCGATGATCTCGGCCAGCGCCTTCGGCCCTTCCTCGAACGGCAAATGATATTCCATCTCGTTGAACTTGGTCTGCCGGTCGCTGGCATAGACGTTGAGCCAGTCCTGCACGTAGTCCTCGGCGGGAAATTTGGCGGCCGCCGATCGGATCAGGCGGCCACGCAGCGATGGCAGCCAGGCAAGTGAAGTGCGCAGCCTGCGCAGTGTCCTCAAACCCGCCTCGTCCTCTTCCGGCGGCCGCGTGGTGGGTGCGGCATCGCTGAAATCGCTGGCGATGAACTGCGCATAGCCGGAAAACGGAATGTAGTAGAATTCGGCCGAGCGATGCGCGGCCATCATCGCCTCGAAATCACGCAGCATCTCGGTGATCGGCAGCACATATTTGCGGCGGCGCAACCGGTAGGTCGCGATGTTGTTCAGCGTCACTTCGGTGAGCACGCCGAAAGCGCCGAGCGCAACACCGATGGCGTGGATCATGTCCCGATCCCCTGCCCGCTTGAAGTCGCGGACCTTGCCAAGGCCGTCGACGATCTGCACCGTCTCCAGCTGCGTGTGATAGGCGCCGAGCGTCGGCCCAGAGCCGTGCGTGGCTGTGCCCAGCGCGCCGCCGATCGCCTGGCGGTCGATATCGCCCATGTTGGGCAGGCCCTGGCCAATTCCTTGCAGGATGTGCATGAGCGGGCCGAGCCGGGTCCCTGCCCGCACCCGCGCCTGATGTTTTTGCGCGTCGTGCGAGACCAGCCCTTCCAGTCTCTCCAGGGACAGGATCGTGCCCTGCGATTTCACCAGCGGTGTGAAGGAATGACCGGCGCCGGCAACGCGCACCGGGCCGGGCGCGGTCCGGACGAGATCACCGAGTTCACCGGCATCGCCGGGGCTGGCGATCAGCTTGGGCTCGGCACTTACGAAGCCCGACCAGTTGCTCCAAGTGTTCGACATGGCGCTCCCCGCTCAGGCAACCGCACGACGGCGACGTGACACAAGAACGAAGAGACCGAGCAGCGCCACGCTTGCCACCGCGCTGGCGGCGGCGAATTCCGGCACCGGCCGGAAATCCTTGCCATCGATGAGCAGCGACGCCGCAATCGGCCCGATCGCCAGGCCGAACAGCTGGGCTGCCGGCACCAGCAGCACAGCGGTGCGCGTCTCGTCGGCGGTGATCGCCAGACGGATCTGGTAGGGCACGATGAACAGCAGGATAAAGCCCATGGCCAGGGCAGCGACCCAGAACGTCGTCAGGCCGGGGCTGCTGGCAAGAACCAGGGAACTGACAAGCGCCACGACGCCGATCGCCGCGATGGCAAGGCGATAATCGATGCGCGCCTCGAACGCGGTCGCCGTCATCGCCCCCAGGACCTGCACCGCGAGGCTGGCCGAGACGATCAGGCCGACGGTGCGGCCATCGATGCCGTATTGCGCGCCTAGCGGCTCCAGAAAAGCCCAGACCGCGCCGAAGAACATGAAGTAGCAGAAGACCGACAGCAGCGCGGTCATCGAGGGAACCGTCAGCACATTGGCCAGATTCTCTTCCTTGGGCAGGTCGGCATAGTCACCGGGCACGGTGAAAGCGACCGCCAGCGACACGACGCAGACGACGGCAAGAACGATGAAGCCACCCGCCGACCCTGCGGCCGGGATGACATAGAGCGCCAGCAACAGGGCGAGCGCGCATTGCGCCAGCGTCTGCATGGTGACGAAATAGCCGCCGATGCGCTCGGCACGCCGCGAGCGGGCGATCAGTTCGGTGGCGATGGCGACCAGACCGCCCTCGGCGAGCCCGGCAAGGGCGCGGGCCGCAATCAGCATGTTGGCGCTCGCGGCATAGGCCGTCCACACATTGGCCAGCGCCAGCAGCAGCAGAAGGACGGCACTTTTCCAGCGCATATTGTGGGCCGAAAGCAGCATCGCCACGACGGCCGAACCGATGGCAATGGCGATCATCTCGGCGGTGGCGACCAGCGCCAGTTCGTCGCCGCTGACATGGCCTTCGGTGTAGAGAGCTCCGAGCAGCACCGGCTGCAGGCCGAGGATGAGCAGGCCGACCGAACCGATCCACAGGGCCGAGGCGAGCTGCCAGCCGGTCGGATTGCCGACCAGCCAGTCGCCACTGCCTGCGTGGCCGATATCTGTCGAAGCCAAAGGCGCCTCCCCAACGTCCTTGCCGCGCGGCAAAAAAGCTGACAACCTGTCAGTATTTCAGAAACTGATACTTGATCATATTTCTTGTCAACCGGAATCTAAAAACCGTGCGAAAGATCGGTGCATGACGGAATTGAAGAGAATGGCGACCGAGCCGAGGCGCAAGCCCAAGCAGGAACGCAGCCGCGAGCGCATCGACGCGATCCTGTCGACGACCATGCGGCTGATCGGGGAAAAGGGTATCGACGCCGTCACTATGAAGGAGGTCGGCATGCTGGCGGGCGGGCCAATCGCCACCGTCTACCACTACTTTCCCAACAAATCGGCGATCCTGGCGATGCTCTATGAGCGGTTTTCAGAGGTCAGCCGGGCACGGCTGACGACGATCATCGCCGAAATCCACGAGGCGAAAGATGTCATCGTGGCCGCTGACCGGCTGCTCGATGATTATCTCAGCCGTGTCGCCGGCGATCCGGCCATCCAGGATCTGCAGAACGCCATCCAGGCCGACAAGGCGCTCAAGAACCTCGACCTCGCCGAAACGCGGCACCAAGCCAAAATGTTCTGCGACCATGTCATCGCCTTGCTGGAGCCCGAGAGGCGCGAGCAGTTCGAACGCATGGTTCTGCTGATCTTCCAGCTCGCCGGCGGCGTGGTGCGCCTGGCGCTTGCCGAGGGCGAAGCGGAAAGCCGCCGGACCATCGAGGATTACCGGTCTATCATTCACACGCAGCTGCGGCTGTTCCTCTAGAGCCGCGCCTATTTCGCCCGATGGACGAGGCCTTCGAAGCCGTGTGTCAGATCCGAAGCGCCGGCCGCGAACATCTTGACGAGATTTTGCGGACGGCCGGGAGTCTTGTTCGCATCGAGGAGGATGGCCCTGCCCTCATGCATGACGAAATCGAATTTTCCATAGTCGAAGCCGAGTTCACGCCGGCGCTCACGCAGTTCGTCGGGCACCGGGACGGGCTCGCGCCGGATCGTCTCCGATGCCTTGACCAGGCCGTTCGGGGAGACGTAGCGGGTGCAGCGCTCTCGCTCTCCGCAAAACACCCAGAAACGAACAGCAAAACCGTCGGGTTCTCTCTCCGGAATGAACTTTTCCACGACGAGATCGTCGCAATCAAAGACGCCGTCTGGAACGTCGCCGAGAGATCCGTGGATCTCATAGGGGTGCAAGATTGGCAAATGCGGAAACGGCGGCTGTTTGCCCGCGCGCTCGGATCGCCGGTTGAGGAGCGTCTCCGGGATTCCCCGATTGTTGAGATTGCTTTTGACGATCACCTGACCTTGCCAGCTGTCGGTTTTGTCGATCAATGCACCACTGATCCGCCGTTTGGATATGTCGGCGGCGCCGATGTTGAGGCAGAATGCAAAACACCGGGCATAGTCGACATAGTCCGTTGGCGTCACCGTGGCATCGACATGCAATACCGCCATATCGGCGCTGACCGGCTTCGACAGGCCTTGCTGAACCCGAACCGAATGGCCGCGCCTTTTCAATTCCGCAAGAATGTCGAACAGCATGTATGGGCTGCTCCTGCGCAGCAGAATATCGCGCCTGCCCAGGAACCTGTCATGCTCATGCGTTATCACGGCGATACGCGCCACTATCCACCTCCTGGACTGTCTGTAGATGCCTTGAAATGTCTTGGCTTGTCCAACGACCTCTATTAAGCCCCGGTGATATCCAAAATCCAGGCGTGCAGGGGGCCAATGGAATTGCATGACAAATCATTGGGACGATTACCACCGCCATTGGAAACTTCTGGAAGCGCCGCTCCGGCCGACAGCGGAAACCGTCGCTATATTCGATCGCGAACTTGATCTCGGAAATGCCGATGTCCTTCTCTTGGGGGTTACCCCGGAATTGGCAGTTCTGGGCAAGTCGATGTTGGCGGTCGACCAGTCGGCGGCCATGATTTCCGGCGTATGGGCTGGCGACGACGGCTCGCGACGGGCAATCGCCGGCAACTGGCTTAACCTGCCCGTGGACCGCGCAAGCATCGACGCCGTCATCGGCGACGGATGCCTGTCGGCGGTCGCTTCCCAGGCGGCGCGCAGTTCGTTGTTTGGCGAGGTCGCCAGGGTGCTGAAGCCTGGCAGGCGCGCAGCGATCCGCGTCTTCGCACGACCGGAAACGGCGGACGATCTGTGCGGCATCGAAGCTCTGGTTCTGGCCGGCGGGATCGAGAATTTCCACGCGCTCAAATGGCGGATTG
>NZ_RZRW01000229.1:7869-8643 GCF_003998745.1 Mesorhizobium sp. M7A.F.Ca.US.014.04.1.1
TCAAAAGGAGGATTGCGATGGCGTGTACGACCGACGACCGCGATTTTACCATCAAGGTGGCAACGATCCGCGATGCATTCGGCAGACTGTTTCCGGACCGCGAAGCTCTTGCCGCGCGAACAGGATGGAGCATGAGCTCGATCAACACGATCGACGTCTATGCAGGCTCGGACATAAGCTACAGCTTCGCGACGCTGGCCACGCTGACCAACGAGGCAGCCAACTGGTTCGGCGACGTGCGCGTCGTGCCGAGCGGAAGCTATCCGCTGGCGGAACGGTGCCCGCTTCTGGTGCTCGGTTCGGCCAGGCACCGGTAAGTTCATCATCATGCGCCAAGAGGCGCTCCGAGCGCCTTGACTCCGGCGCGCCGCCAGCCTATTTCAGCGCCACGTTAGCACTCGCCTTTGGTGAGTGCTAACCACATGTCCGGCGCCGCCGGATGGAGGAACTGTTTCTCACCGTTCTCATCGAGGAAGAAAAAATGGCAAAGTCGAAGTTCCGCCCGCTTCATGACCGCGTGGTCGTTCGCCGGGTCGAATCCGAATCCAAGACCGCTGGCGGGATCATCATCCCCGACACGGCAAAGGAAAAGCCGCAGGAAGGCGAGATCATCGCTGTCGGCTCCGGCGCTCGTGACGAAGCTGGCAAGCTGGTCCCGCTGGACGTCAAGGCCGGCGACCGCATCCTGTTCGGCAAGTGGTCGGGCACCGAAGTCAAGCTCAATGGCGAAGACCTTCTGATCATGAAGGAATCCGACATCATGGGCATCATCGG
>NZ_RZRW01000230.1:0-8628 GCF_003998745.1 Mesorhizobium sp. M7A.F.Ca.US.014.04.1.1
GTCATGTTCTACTGGGACGACGAGGTCGTCGATCCCAACGTCTCGCCGCTGAACGGCGCCACGCCGGAAACCTTCGGCGTCGGCACGACGTTGAAGAAGATCGACGACTACACCGTCGAATGGACCTTCAAGGACGCCTTCCCGAAGCAGTACCTGTATGCCATGGCCTACGGCACCTTCTGTCCTGGTCCCGCGCACATCCTGAAGCCGCAGCATCCGAAATATTCGAAGAACACCTATGACCAGTTCAAAAATGCCTTCCCGCCGGAATTCATGAACATGCCGGTGATGGGCGGCTGGGTCCCGGTCGAATACCGGCCGGACGACATCATCGTCATGCGCCGAAATCCCTATTACTGGAAGGTCGACGAAAAGGGCAATCAACTGCCCTATCTCAACGAACTGCACTACAAGCTGTCGACCTGGGCCGATCGCGACGTCCAGGCGGTGGCCGGCGCGGCTGATTTTTCCAATCTGGAGCAGCCGGAAAACTTCGTCGCCTCGCTGAAGCGTGCGGCGGAGGCGAACGCGCCTGCCCGTCTTGCTTTCGGCCCGCGGCTCATCGGCTACAATCTGCGCTTTAATTTTTCCGCCAATGGCTGGGGCAATCCGGACGAACGCGGCCAGGCGATCCGCGAGCTGAACCGCAACGAGGATTTCCGCAAGGCCGTCACCATGGCGCTCGACCGCAAGGCGCTCGGCGACTCGCTGGTCAAGGGGCCGTTCACCGCCATCTATCCCGGCGGCTTGTCGTCAGGAACCAGCTTCTACGACCGCAATTCGACGGTCTACTACCCCTTCGACCTCGATGGCGCCAAGGCTGAACTCGCCAAGGCCGGCCTCAAGGATACGGACGGCGACGGCTTCGTGAATTTCCCTTCCGGCACCGCCGGCGGCAAGAATGTCGAGATCGTGATGCTGGTCAACAACGACTACACGACCGACAAAAGCCTTGCCGAAGGCGTCGTCGCCCAGATGGAAAAGCTCGGGCTGCGGGTCGTGCTCAACGGCCTCAACGGCACCCAGCGGGACGCTTCGCAATACTCCGGCCGCTTCGATTGGCTGGTCCGGCGCAACGAACAGGAACTGACCTCGGTGGTGCAGAACACCGTGCAGCTTGCCCCTGTCGGCCCGCGCACCAGCTGGGACCATCGTGCGCCGGAAAATGGCGAGGTCGATGTGATGCCGTTCGAAAAGGACCTCGTCGACATCGTCAACAAGTTCGTCTCCACGCAGGACAATGACCAGCGCGCCAGCTTGATGAAACAATTCCAGAAGATCTCGACGGAGCACGTCTACAATGTCGGCCTGACGGAATATCCCGGCGCGCTGATCGTCAATAAGCGATTCTCGAACATTCCGCAGGGCACGCCGATCTTCATGTTCAACTGGGCCGAGGATTCGATCATCCGCGAACGGGTATTTGTCGCCGCAGACAAGCAGGCGAAATATGAATTGTTCCCCGATGAGCTGCCCGGCAAACCCGGAGAGAAGGGGCTGATGAATTAGGTTTACCTCCCTGACTGAGAGACCTCCGGCCGCGCCGCTGGCGCGGCCGGACAAACCAACCTCCGGACGCAACCAAGGGCGCGATCGGCGAGACAAGGAAATGAACCGTCCATGCTGCGATTCCTGCTCACGCGCATAGCGTCGGCAATCCCGGTCCTCGCCATCTTGAGCCTGGCCACCTTTGCCATCATCCAGGCGCCGCCGGGTGACTATGCCGACTACATCCGCTCGCAGGCGATCAACCAGGGTGGAGCTTCCTTTGCCGAGGCCGACGCGCAGGCAAAGGCCTATCGCATCGAGCATGGCCTCGATAAGCCGCTGCCCGTGCAGTATCTCAACTGGATCGTCGGCATCGTCACCCGCGGCGATTTCGGCTACAGCCTGTACTACAACAAACCGGTCGCCGATGTGGTCGGAGAGCGCCTGCCGCGCACGCTCCTTCTGGCGCTGGTCTGCCATCTGCTGGCCTCGGTGCTGGGCATCACATTCGGCATATGGGCGGCGACAAGGCAATACACCTGGATCGACTCGACACTGTCGGCCATCTCCTTCCTCGGCATGACGGTGCCGCGCTTCCTGATGGCGCTGATCATCGTCTATCTCCTGGTCTTCCAGTTCAACGTGTCTGAGATCGGCTCATTCTTCTCGCCGCAATATGGTGGTGCGCCGTGGTCGTGGGCCAAATTCGTCGACCTCGACAAACATGTCTGGCCGGTGGTGGCGATCGCCACTTTCGGCGGCCTCGCCTACAATATGCGCGTCATGCGCGGCAATCTGCTCGATACGCTGAACGCGCAATATGTCGAGACGGCAAGGGCCAAGGGGCTGACGGGTGCTGCCGTCGTCATGCGCCACGCCGTGCCCAACGCGCTGCATCCGCTCATCATGTATCAGGGCGTGGTGCTGCCCTATATGCTGACCGGCGAGATCGAGACGGCGATCATCTTCGCACTGCCGACCGTCGGCCCGGCGATCGTCGGCTCCATGGCTGTCGGCGACGTCTATGTCACCGCCACCTTCATGATGGTCCTGTCGGCGACGCTCATCGTCGGCAACATCATCGCCGACATGCTGCTCGTGCTGCTCGATCCGCGCGTGCGCCAGTTCGGGGAGCGTTGAGATGCTGGCGCGCGATCCATCCCCTCCACCGCTGCCTGCCGAAGGGCCCATCGTCGCCGAACCGGCGCATGGCAACGAAAGCTACATGGCGCTTGTCTGGCGCCGGCTGAAGCGCTCCTGGACCGGCATGGCCGGGCTCTGGCTCGTCGTGCTGCTGCTGGTGATGGCCGTATTCGCCGAATTCATCGCGCCAATGGACCCGAAGGTCACGGATGTCGGCTTCGCTCCGCCGCAGGTGCCAAGCTTCCATGACAGAGACGGCGGTTTCACCGCACGGCCGAGGGTCTATGCGCTGGCCGATTCGGCGGACCTCGATCCGGTCACTTTCCAGCCCGTCGTCGGCCCCGACTATGATCATCCTAGGCTGCTCGGTTTCTTCGTGCATGGCGCGCCCTACAAGCTGTTTGGGCTGCTGCCGGCGGACCGGCATCTGTTCGGCTCGCTGGACGGCCAGCCGGTGCATTTCCTAGGCACCGACAAGTTCGGCCGTGACGTGCTGTCGCGCGCCATCCACGGCTCGCGCGTCTCGCTGATGATCGCCCTGACGGTCGTCTTCATCATCACCGTCATCGGCACCACCGTCGGCATGGTTTCCGGCTATTTCGGCGGCAGGTTCGATGTCTGGATGCAGCGCTTCGTCGAACTGGTGCTCGCCTTCCCGCAGCTGCCGCTCTATCTGGCGCTGACGACACTGATCCCGGTCACCGCTCCCACCAACGTCTTCCTCGCTTTCGTCATCATCGTCATGTCGGCCTTGGGCTGGGCGCAGATGTCGCGCGAAGTGCGCGGCAAGACGCTGGCGCTGGCGCGGATCGAGTATGTGCGCGCCGCCATGGCGGTCGGCGCCACCGACCGGCGCATCATCATGCAGCACATCTTCCCCAATGTGATGAGCCATGTGATCGTCGCCGTGACGCTGGCGATCCCGACCGTGGTGCTGCTCGAATCCTTCCTCGGTTTCCTCGGCTTCGCCGTCAAGCCGCCGCTGATCTCGTGGGGCCTGATGCTTCAGGACACCGCGACCTATTCCGTCATCGGCACCTATCCCTGGATCCTGTCGCCGGTCGGTTTTGTGCTGGTCACCGTCTTTGCCTTCAACGCGCTGGGCGACGGCCTGCGCGACGCCGTCGACCCTTATTGAGGTGCTGAGATGTCCGTCGCGCTCGCCGAATCCTTCGCACCGATCGTCCGTCACGACCATGATGGACGCCAGGACCAGCCGATCATCGATGCCCGCAACGTCGCCGTGGCCTTCAAGGTGGAGCATGGCGTCGTCGAAGCGGTCAAGGACATCTCGTTCCAGCTCTATCGCGGCGAGACGATCGCCATCGTCGGCGAATCCGGTTCGGGCAAGTCGGTGACGGCGCGCACCGTCATGGGCCTGCTGTCACGGCGCGCCACGGTGTCGCCCGGCTCGAGCGTCTGTTATGACGGGCAAAACATCCTGAAATTTCCCGAGAGCGCCCGGCGCAAGCTGCGCGGCAACCGCATCTCGATGATCTTCCAGGAGCCGATGAGTTCGCTCAACCCGATCTATACGGTCGGCAGCCAGATCGTCGAGGCGATCCGGGTGCATCGTAAGGTCAGCCGCAAACAGGCTTGGGCGCGAGCGCTCGAACTTCTGCAGCACGTGCAGATTCCCGATCCTGCCGCGCGGCTCAGACAATACCCGCATCAGCTCTCGGGCGGGCAACGCCAGCGGGTGATGATCGCCATGGCGCTGGCCAACAATCCCGACGTGCTGATCGCCGATGAGCCGACCACGGCGCTCGATGTCACCGTCCAGGCGCAGATCCTGAACCTGATCCGCAGCCTGCAGAAAGAGCTGCGCATGGCGGTGATCCTGATCACCCACGACCTCACCGTGGTGCGCCAGTTCTCCGACTACGTCTATGTCATGCAGCATGGCGAAATGTGCGAGCACAACGCCACCGAACGGCTGTTCGGCGATCCGCGGCATCCCTATACGAGGCGGCTGCTGGCTTCAGAGCCGCACGGGCAGCCGAAGCCGCTGCCGGAGGGTTGTGGCACCATTCTCGAGGCCAGCGGCGTGCGCGTCTCATTCATGCTGCGCCACGGCACCTTTCTGAAACCCGACTGGCGCGAATTGGTCGCCGTCGACGATCTCAGCCTGAAACTCTGTCGTCATGAGACGCTGGGGCTGGTCGGCGAGTCCGGCTCCGGCAAGACCACCTTCGGCCAGGCCCTGCTCCGGTTGATCGACGCCAAGCGCGGCGAGATCCGTTTCGACGGCAAGCCGATCCACGGCCTGTCGCGGGCCGAGATGCGGCCGTTGCGCTCGCGCATGCAGATCGTCTTCCAGGATCCGTTCTCCTCGCTCAACCCGCGCATGACGATCGGCCAGATCATCGAGGAAGGGCTGATCGTCAACAGCATAGGGGCGACGCGGCGCGAGCGGGTCGAACGGGTGCGCGACGCGCTGGTCAGCGCCGGCATGCCGGGCGATATTCTGTCGCGGTTTCCGCACGAATTCTCCGGCGGCCAGCGACAACGGATCGCGATCGCCCGCGCCATAGCGCTCGAACCAGAATTCATCCTGCTCGACGAGCCGACATCGGCGCTGGACCTCTCCGTCCAGGCGCAGATCATCGACCTCCTGCGCAAGCTGCAGGACGAGCGCGGCCTCAGCTACCTCTTCATCTCGCACGACCTCAAGGTGGTGCGCGCGCTATGCCATCGCGTGATCGTCATGCAGAACGGCAAGATCGTCGAGCAGGGCCCCGTCGACGACGTCCTGTCCAATCCCAAGACCGCTTACACCGAACGGCTCGTCAGGGCCGCTTTCGATGTGGCCTGAACATATGCCGGAGGTTAGCATGGCAAGAAATCCCAAGATCACGTTCATCGGCGCCGGCTCGACGGTGTTCATGAAGAACATTGTCGGCGACGTGCTGCAGCGCCCGTCGCTGTCCGGCGCGACGATCGCGCTGATGGACATCAATCCGCAGCGGCTGGAAGAGAGCGCCATTGTCGTCAACAAGCTGATCGCGACGCTTGGCGTCAAGGCGAAGACCGAGACCCATTCGGATCAGCGCAAGGCGCTGGCCGGCGCCGATTTCGTCGTCGTCGCCTTCCAGATCGGGGGCTACGAGCCCTGCACCGTCACTGACTTCGAGGTGCCGAAGAAATACGGCCTGCGCCAGACGATCGCCGACACGCTCGGCGTCGGCGGCATCATGCGGGGCTTAAGGACCGTGCCGCATCTGTGGAAGGTGTGCGAAGACATGCTCGCCGTCTGCCCGCAGGCGATCATGCTGCAATATGTCAACCCGATGGCGATCAACACCTGGGCGATAGCAGAGAAATACCCTGAGATCAGGCAGGTCGGCCTCTGCCATTCGGTGCAGGGCACGGCAATGGAGCTGGCTGAAGACCTCGACCTTCCCTACGAAGGGATCCGCTATCGCTCGGCCGGCATCAACCACATGGCGTTCTATCTGAAGTTCGAGCATCGCCAGCCGGACGGTTCCTACCGCGACCTCTACCCAGATCTCGTGCGCGCCTATCGCGAAGGCCGCGCGCCCAAGCCCGGCTGGAACCCGCGCTGTGCCAACAAGGTGCGCTACGAGATGCTGACCAGGCTCGGCTATTTCGTCACCGAGAGCTCGGAGCATTTTGCCGAATATACGCCCTATTTCATCAAGGACGGCCGCCCGGACCTGATCGAGAAGTACGGCATCCCGCTTGATGAATATCCCAAGCGCTGCATCGAGCAGATCGAGCGCTGGAAGGGGCAGGCTGAAGCCTATCGCTCGGCCGATCGCATCGAGGTAGAGCAGTCCCGGGAATATGCCTCCTCGATCATGAATTCAGTCTGGACCGGCGAGCCGTCGGTGATCTACGGCAATGTCCGCAACAATGGCTGCATCACCTCGCTGCCTCGGGATTGCGCCGCCGAAGTGCCGTGCCTGGTCGATGCCTCCGGCATCCAGCCGACCTATATAGGCGAGCTGCCGCCGCAATTGACCGCGCTGATCCGCACCAACATCAACGTGCAGGAACTGACGGTGCGGGCTCTGATGACCGAGAACCGCGAGCACATCTACCACGCGGCGATGATGGATCCGCACACCGCGGCCGAACTCGATCTCGACCAGATCTGGTCACTGGTCGACGATCTCTTGGCCGCTCACGGCGACTGGCTGCCGGGCTGGGCGCGGGTGGCGCGCAAGACCGAGGCCGCCTGACGACCTCATTTCGGAGCGTCGGGATCCGTCTCTTCCTCGTCATCGCGGGCCTTGATGACATAGGCGCCCTTCAGCCAGCGGTTGAGGTCGATGTCCTTGCAGCGCGTCGAGCAGAACGGAAAGCTGTCGCGCGCCGAGGGCTTGCCGCATTCGGGACAGGGGCGCTTTGGGCGCAAGGGCGTGACTTTGGGATCGGAATTCACAGCCGGGTTCCCGCCAGCCAGCCGCCATGCACCTTGAAGCCTTCGCCGCTCAGCAGCGCGATGGTCTCATACAGCGGCAGCCCGACGATGTTGGTGTAGGAGCCGACCAGCTTGACGACGAAGGCGCCGGCGAGGCCCTGGACGGCGTAGCCGCCCGCCTTGCCGCGCCATTCGCCCGAGGCGATATAGGCGTCGATCTCTTCGCGCGGCAGCCGCTTGAAACGCACCCGCGTCTCGACCAGGCGCTGGCGCAGCTTGCCACCCGGGGTGATAAGGCAGATGCCGGAATAGACCCGATGCGAACGGCCCGACAACAGCCCGAGACAGTTGGCGGCGTCGTCGAGGGTTTCTGCCTTGGGCAGGATGCGCCGCCCGACGGCAACCACCGTGTCGGCGGCCAGCACGAAACCCGGCGCATAGTCGGCTTCGGTCTTCAGTGACGCAAACGCCTTTTCGGCCTTTTCCTTCGACAGCCGCTTGGCCAGCGAGCGCGGATGCTCGGCACGCAGCGGCGTCTCGTCGATATCGGCCGGCAGCACGCGGTCCGGCTCGATCCCGGCCTGCTGCAAGAGCTCGATTCGGCGCGGCGAACCCGAGGCAAGCACCAGCTTCTGCAAAATGCTCATCGCGGACCAGTCGGGCTTTGCTTACTTGAAACGATAGGTGATGCGGCCCTTGGTCAGGTCGTATGGCGTCATCTCGACCAGAACCTTGTCGCCGGTCAGCACGCGGATGCGGTTCTTGCGCATGCGGCCGGCCGTATGGGCGATGATTTCGTGTTCGTTTTCGAGCTTTACCCGGAACATCGCGTTCGGCAACAATTCCGTCACGACACCCGGAAACTCGAGGACTTCTTCCTTCGGCATTCGATACCTTTGCTTGGATGGTAGTTCCAGCACCCTGGCCGGAATTTCGGCGGAACCTATATGATAATCGTCCGCTTGTGAACACGCTTAATCCGTCGCGTTTTTTGCCTCTGGAAGCAAGAAACGTCGTCCTATGCGCACCTTCAGCCGCTCGCGGACGTCCCGGTACGCTGCCATGATCTGTTCGCGCGTGCCACCGGCGTCGGTCGGGTCCGGCGTCGGCCAATATTCGACCTCGACGGCGAGCGAGCGGGTGAGTTCGAGTGCGGCGTGGTGCGCTTCGGGTGCCAGCGTGACGATGAGGTCGAAATAGTCGTCCTCGAGATCGTCCATCGTCCTTGGGTGGCGCTCGCCCAGCGTGAGATCTTCTTCGGCCAGCACCGCATCGACGAACGGATCGCGCTCGCCGGCGCGAACGCCGGCCGAAGCGACAAAGACGGTGGCGGGCAGCATCCGGCGCGCCAGCTGCTCCGCCATTGGCGAGCGCACGGCATTCATGCCGCACAGGAACAGGATCGAACGGGGCAGGGCGCCGGGCGACAGGGCTAGCCCCGCCAGTGCAGCACGCAGACCAGCGTGAACAGCCGGCGCGCCGTATCGAAGTCGATGTCGATCTTGCCGGACAGCCGGTCCATCAGCGTCTGCGAACCTTCATTGTGCAGGCCGCGGCGGCCCATGTCGATCGCCTCGATATGGCTCGGCGTCGAGGAGCGGATGGCGTCG
>NZ_RZRW01000023.1:0-7484 GCF_003998745.1 Mesorhizobium sp. M7A.F.Ca.US.014.04.1.1
TCCCAGTAGAACATGACGTCGTCGGCATTGAACGGCACGCCGTCCGACCACTTCGCGCCTTCGATGAGGTGCATGGTCAGCTTGTGGCCATCGCTCGACCAATCCCAGCTCCTGGCCAGGTTCGGCAGCGGCTCGGTGTCCTTGGCCTCGACCTGGAACAGCGGGGCGGTGCGCGTCAGGCATTCGGAGAGGCCGATGTCGATGCCGCCCCAGCCTTGCGTCTGACCGGCGCCGTAGTTCCAGCCTTCCGGCCGCCCTCCGATGACGTGGCGCATCGTATCGCCATAGACGCCGATGCCGTCTTGCATATTGCCCGTCTTGAAGACCAGCGGCTCCTTCGGCAGCCTGTCTCTCACCGGCGGAAGCTTGCCGGTCTTGACGTATTTCTCGGTGACCCAGTCGGGCTCGTGATATTCGGGAAGCGCCTTGAACTCCAGAATGGAGTCGCGCGCGACATAATTGATCTTGCCTTCGGCGGGAAACGGTGTCGGCGCCGGCGGAACCGTCGGCTCGGAAGCGTATGCACTGAGTGCCGAGACCGAGACGCTCAGCGCCAGTCCGGCAGCAAGGCCGATATTGCGTAAATTCCTCACTGTCTCTCTCTCCCTCTTGTTGGTCCGGAGCGTTTGCACCCGCTCCGCCTCTCCTCGAATTCAAACGGCTTCGTGGCAGTGGATCCGCCTCCCATGGATCCACCATCACCGCATGAATTTCCAGCCGGCCCGTTTCAGCCGGCCCGTTTCAGCCGGCTTGCTTCAGCGCGGCTTTTTCGGCGCGCAATTCCTCGATCGAGCGAATGCTGCGCCGTGCGGCGCCCGCCCACTCGCGGGTCTTCACCTTGGATGTCGACAGCCGCTCCCTGGCGGCCGGAACCGCATGGGCGTATTGCGGCAGCCAGGCTGCCTGGGCGACGACCATTTCGTCGACCATCTGCCAGACCTCCTCCGGCGTCGAAACCGCGCCGACCAACGGGTCATGCAGCACGGCGAGCTTCAGAAGATCGATGTCGCCCGATATCGCGGCATGCACCGACATGCGCTGGACGTTGATCGAAGCGATGCAGGTGGCGGCGCAAGCCTCCGGCAACGTGATGCCGGCGGCCATGTTGATGCCGAAACGGTCGACGAAGCCCGGCGACTCGATGATGGCATCGTGCGGCAGGTTGGTGATCACCCCATTGTTCTTGACGTTGAAGTGGCCGCGATAGACGCGGTTGGTCTCCAGCGCCTCCAATATGTGGCTGGCATGCTCGTTGGAGCGTTTCTCGCGGTCGATCGGCTTGGACGCCGCTTCGAGGAACTGCGGATATTCCGTCTCGAACCAGTTGCGGGTTTCGGTGGAGTAGCGGAGATAGCCGCCGGTCTCGCCGTGAATCCAGTCGGACATATCGATCCAGCGCGTGATCTCGTCGGGACGTTTGCGGTACCAGGGCAGATATTCGGAAAGATGACCGTTGCTTTCGGTCGAATAGACGCCGAAGCGCTTCAGGACGTCGATGCGCAGCTTCTCCTGCCTGGAATAGACCGGATGCGCCTCGAAAGCGGCCACCAGTTCATCCTTGCCAATGGGGCGGCCGTTGAGGCGCAGATCGATGAACCAGGTCTGGTGGTTGATGCCGGAACAGACATAGTCGAGCTCCTGCGTGGACTTCGCGCCAAGCACCTCGGCGATCTGCTCGGCGCCGTGCTGGACGCCGTGACAGAGCCCGACAGTGTCGACCTTGCCGTATTCGATCGCCGCCCAGGTGTTCATCGCCATCGGGTTGGCGTAGTTCAGGAATTTGACGTTCGTCTCGGCGACCTCGCGTATGTCCTTGCAGAAATCCAGGATCACCGGAATGTTGCGCTGGCCATAGAGAATGCCGCCGGCACAGATCGTATCGCCGACGCACTGGTCGATGCCGTATTTCAAGGGAATGCGGATATCGTCGGCGTAGGCTTCGAGGCCGCCGACCCGCACGCAGCTGATGACGTAGCGAGCGCCTTCGAGCGCCTTGCGGCGGTCGGTGGTCGCCGTCACCGTGGTCGGCAACCTGTTTGCCTGGACGATCCTGTCGAGGATCGCCTTGATCATCTGAAGATTGTGCTCGCTGACGTCGGTCAGCGCGAATTCGATGTCCTTGAATTCGGGCACGCACAGGATGTCGGTGAACAATTTCTTGGTGAAGCCGACGCTGCCGGCACCGATGATAGCGATTTTGAAACTCATCAGCCGCACCTCATTCCATTTCGAATTGCAGGCAAGGAATGACAATGGGAGGCTCTAGCCACATGCCGCGACATGTATGCAGGACAAGCCGGAATCCGGCTCGCCAACCTCCCTGTCCGCTCCTTGACTGCGGATCTCTCTCGCTTTTCGATGGGGATTATGCGCTTATTCGCGAGCGCGACCAGAGAAGGATTATGCTTTCAGGGGTAATTTTGTGCTGCATGATTTGATAGAACACGGACAGTCCATGCGCACGATCTCGCTGCCGCGCGGCCGCCAGCGCCTGCACGCCATGCCGACGAGCACGGGCTACGAAGTGCGCGAGGACGAAATCTACGACTGGGACGGCCGCAAGCGCGGTCAGACACCGTTCACCGTGCTCCAGCACACGATCAGCGGGACTGGCCGGCTGCGCTACGAAAACCGCAACTACCGCTTGCAGAAGAACGACACATTGCTGGTGCTGGTGCCGCACAACCACCGTTACTGGCTGGCTGGAGATGAGCGCTGGGAATATTTCTGGATTTCGATGAACGGCGAGGAAGCGCTGCGCATCCACAAGTCGATCCTCAGCGTCTCGGGTCCTGTATTTCGGCTGCAGCCGGCGACAATCGATCATCTTGCCGATTGCAGCCTGCGCCTGATCAAAGGCGCCGCTTCGCCGGGTGCTGCTTCCGCGATAGCCTACGAGGCTGCGATGGCGCTCTATGACGATGTCTTCGGTTCCCATGCCTTCGCCGAAAAACTAAGCGCCATGCAGCCGGTCATCGATCACATCAACGCCAATCTCGACAAGCCGCTGCCGGTGGCGGACCTGGTCCAGATCAGCGGCCTCAGCCGAGCCCATTTCTCACGCTGTTTCGCCGAGAGCGAAGGCCTGCCTCCGGCCGAGTTCGTGCTGCAGCAGCGCCTGCAACGCGCGGCGAAGCTGCTGACCAAAGCGGATTTTTTGCCGGTGAAGGAGGTCGCCATCCTGTGCGGCTTCGAGGAAGCGAACTATTTTTCAAAGGTCTTCCGCCGCTGCTACGGCATCACACCGAGCCAATTCCGCACCACAGGCATGTACGCGAATTTGCGGACTCCGGCCAGGCGCGGCGTCAGGGCGTTCGATGACGAGACCTGACGCCGCCACGGTTAAACAGGCAGCCAACTAGGCAGCGCGCAGGCTGCCGCCGTCCAGCCATTCGAGATCGGCTTGCGAAAGCGTGATGTCGAGAGCGCGCAGGCTGTCGTCCAGTTCATCCAGCGTGCGTGGCCCGATCAGCGGGATGGAGGGGAAGGGCTGAGCGAGCACATAGGCCAGCGCAATATGGATCGGGCTCTTGCCCAGTCTCGCGGCAAGTTCGATCGCCCGGTCGCGGCGGCCGAAATTCCGCTCGGAGTACCAGACCCGCACCAGCTCCTCATTGTCTTGCTTGTCGCGACCCGCCCGATCGGTGAAGAAGCCGCGCCCTTGGCTCGACCAGGCGAAATTCGGCATCTTCCTGGATGTCAGCCAGGCCTTCCACGCATCCGTGGAGGACGTGACGCAGCCAGCCCAGATCGGCTCCAGCATTTCGGCCAGCGAGAAATTGTTGGACAGCGCACCGGGCTTTTGCTTGCCGGTGCGTTCGGCGTAGGCAATTGCCTCATCCATGCGTTCCATCGTCCAGTTCGAACCGCCGAACGGGCCGCGGATGCGGCCGGCCTTGACCTCGCGATCCATCGCATCGACGAATTCGCCGACCGGCACATCCGGATTGTCGCGGTGCATGAAGTAGACATCGACATGATCGGTCTGCAGGCGTTCGAGCGTCTGGTCGAGCTGCTTGCCGATCACATCAGGATAGCACAGCGGCGAGTGCGCGCCCTTGGCGATGACCACCGATTGCGCGCGCACGCCACGGTTTTTCAACCATTCGCCAAGCAGCTTCTCGGTATAGCCGCCGCCATAGACATAGCCGGTATCGAAGAGATTGCCGCCGGCCTCGAAAAAGGCATCGAGCAGGATCGAACCTGAGGAAAACGTACGGAAATCCTCGAAGCCGAGCGCCACCACCGATGCCGGTTTCGACAGGCCAGGAATGGTGCGCTTGGCGACCGCCGTGCCGCCGGACCGTAGCGGCCGGCCGGAGATGGTGTTGGTGCGCTGCTCGGCCTTCTCGATCCCGTATTCGAGGCCGGCTGCCGTCCGCCATTTGTCCAGCACACGCAAGGTGCCGAGGCTTTCCGCCCACGCCATGCCCGGCCAGGCGAATTCTTGGCCGCCGGCGCGGATCGCCTCGCCGGCTGCGTCGACCTCGAAGGAATAGACATGGCGCTTCTCGTCGACGCTGATGGTCTGGCGCGTACCATCGGAGGCGATGACGTCTATCCGGCCGAGACCGACATCGCGGTTGCCGCCGGCGAACCAGAAGTCCGGCACTTCGATGCGGCCCCTTGTGCCCAGGATGCGCAGCACATTGTCCTGGTTGAGCGAGATGCTGCAGGAGACTTCGGCGACAATGCCGCCGGGGAAATGCAGCAGCGCGGAGGCCCATTCGTCGACGCCGGACTGGCCCAGATGGGCGGTGCCGACCACCTTGTCTGGCTCGCTGAAGGGCTTTCCGACGGCCGCACCGGCAATCAGCCGGACCATCGAGACGGGATAGCCGCCGACATCGAGAATACCGCCGCCGGCGAGATCGTTGGCATAGAGCCGGTGCTGCGGCATGAAGCCCGGCATGGCGAAACCGAAGCTCGACTTGATCATCCTGATCTCGCCGATGACGCCGGACCTGATCAGCTCCACCAGCTTCTTGGTCTGCGGGTGCAACCGGTACATGAAGGCTTCGCCGAGGAATGTGCCGGCCTTGCGCGCAGCATGCATCATGGCGTCGGCCTCGAAGGCGGTCAGCGCCAGCGGCTTTTCGCACAGCACATGCTTTCCGGCCTCGGCCGCCTTGATCGCCCATTGCGCATGGCCTGGATGCGGTATCGAAATGTAGACGGCGTCGATGTCGGGGTCGGCGAGCAGCGCGTCGTAGCCGTCGAGGATACGGGCACCGGGAAAACGCTCGGCAAGCCCCGGCTTGGCGGGATTGCGTGCGCCGATGGCGACCAGCTTGCCGGTGTCCGAAGCGGCCACGCCACCGGCAAAGGACTGGGCGATGCTGCCCGGGCCGAGAATGCCCCAGCGAATGGGCGTGGTTGCGGTCATTGTCATTCTCCTTGAAGGCTGGAAAGGGCTGGCGGTCAGCGCAGCCGCAGTCCTTTTTCGTCGAACAGGTAGGATTTGCGGATGGAAACGGTGATCTCGGACGTGTCGGGGACCTTTGCCGCGTCGCGCTGGATCACCACGTCGTCACCGTTGGCCGTTCTGGCATAGAGGAAACTTGTGCCGCCCAGGTGCTCGATCACGTCGATGGCAACCACAAGGTCGGCGTCGCCTTCTCCGGCATTGCCGAAATGTTCGGGCCGCACACCGACAATGACCTTGCTGCCGATTTTTGGGCTGCCTATTTCGGGCGCAGTGCCAGTCAGCGGTAGCGTGATGCGGGTCTTCTCCTGGCCCGCCAGTTCGACCACGACGCCAGGTGCATCGTGCCCGACAACCCGGCCTTTGATGAAATTCATCTTCGGCGAGCCGACAAAGCCGGCGACGAACTGATTGTCGGGGTTGTCGTAGAGATCGAGTGGCCGGCCGATCTGCTCGATATGGCCGGCGCGCATCACGACGATCCTGTCGGCGAGCGTCATCGCCTCGGTCTGGTCGTGGGTGACATAGATCATTGTCGTGCCCAGTTCCTTATGGAGCCGGGAGATCTCGACGCGCATCTGGACGCGCAATTCGGCGTCGAGATTGGAGAGCGGCTCATCGAACAGAAACACCTGCGGTTCGCGTACGATGGCGCGGCCGATGGCGACGCGCTGGCGCTGGCCGCCTGAGAGTTTTTTCGGGCGCCTGTCCATCAATTCGCTGATGCGCAGGATCTCGGACGCCCGCTTCACCCGCCGTTCGGTGTCGGCTTTTGGATTGCCGGTCATGCGCAGGCCGAAAGAGAGGTTCTGTTCGACGCTCATATGCGGATACAGCGCGTAGGACTGGAACACCATGGCGATGCCGCGGTCGGCCGCCTCGACATCATTGACCACCTTGCCGCCGATGGCGATTTCGCCGCCGCTGATGTCCTCGAGCCCGGCGATCATCCTGAGCAGCGTCGATTTTCCGCAGCCGGAGGGGCCGACGAAGACGACGAACTCGCCGTCCTTGATGTCCATGCTGGCGCCATGGACGACCTCGAAGACGCCGAAGCGCTTGACGACATTGGTGAGCGTGACCGTTGCCATGCTGCCCCTTACTTGACCGCGCCGGCGGCAATGCCGGCGATGAAATGGCGCTGCAGCAGCACGAAGACGACCAGCATCGGCACCGTCAGCATTACAGCGCCCGCCATGATGCCGCCCCATGACACCTTGGTGAGGCCGATCAGCGTGCCGAGCGCCACCGGCGCCGTCATCGAACCAGGCTGGCTGTTGATCAAAAGCGGCCACAGATAATTGTTCCAGGAGGCGAGGAACAGGATGATGGCGAGTGCGGCCAGCATCGGCCGCGCCAAAGGCAGCGCGACAAAGAGGAAGATGCGCCACTCCTTCACGCCCTCGACGCGCGCCGCATCGAAGAGGTCGTCCGGCATCATCGAAAAACTCTGCCGCATGAACAGCACGCCGAGCGAATTGAACAGCGGCGGAACGATCAGCGCCACCCAGGTGTTGGCGAGCTTGAAGTCGCGCGCCACCATGATGAACTGCGGGATCAGCACGACCGCATAGGGCAGCGTTATGGTGCCCAGTATGATGGCGACGACCGCGCCCTTGCCGAAGAACTGGTATCGGGCCAGCGCCCAGCCGGCCATCGACGTCAGCAGCACCGACAGGATGGTGTAGGTCACCGCCACCGAGACCGAAATGCCGATGGCGCCGACGAAGTTCGTGTCACGCTGCAGATTGTTGAAATTGTCGATGAAATTGCCGTGCGGCAAAAGCTCGATGCCGGGGCTGAAGATGCCGTTGTCGGGCATGGTCGAGAACACCACCATCATCCACAGCGGAAACAGCCAGATCAGCGCCAGCGGCGTCAGGAACAGATGCAGAGCGATGCTGCGTCCCAGCCTGGCGGAGGAGCGCGAACTCATTTCGGTTCCCTCGTCAGCCACAGCTGCGCCAGCGTGATGGCGATCGCCAGCCCGGCCATGGTGTAGGCGACGGCCGAGGCGTAGCCGAAGTTGAGCGACCGAAAGCCCTGGCGGTAAAGCAGC
>NZ_RZRW01000023.1:7494-23289 GCF_003998745.1 Mesorhizobium sp. M7A.F.Ca.US.014.04.1.1
GCAGCAGGACAAGCGTCTGCGTGCCGCCGCCCGGCCCGCCGCGCTCGGTGATCAGGAAGGGCTCGGTGAACAGCTGCATGGTGCCGATGATCGACAGCACGAGACAGAACACGATGACCGGCTTCAGCAGCGGCAGGGTGATGTAGAAGAACTGCTTGAGCTTGCTGACGCGGTCGAGCGTCGCCGCCTCGTAGACGTCTTCGGGAATGGACTGCATGCCGGCGAGCAGGATGATGGCGTTGTAACCGGCCCAGCGCCAGGTCACCGCGATCATGATCAGCGCCATCGCCGGCGTGACGTTGGAGAACCAGTCGATCTTGGGCAGGCCGACGCTGTTCAGGAGCTTGTTGATGATGCCGAAATCGAGGTTGAACATCAGCCGGAACACCGCCGAATAGGCAACCTCGCCGACCACGACCGGGGCGAAGAAGGCGAAGCGGTAGAGGCCACGCGCCTTCAAGAGCGGCGAGTTCAAAAGCACCGCCATGACGAGCGCCAGCGAGATCATCACCGGCACCTGGATGACCAGGATGAGCAGCGTGTTCTTCAGGGCGTTGAAGAAGGCCGGATCGCCGATCAACCGGCCCCAGTTGAAGCTCGGCGCGAACCGCCACGGCACGGTGCGCGTTGCCTGGAAGGAGATCATGAAGGAGCTGATGATCGGCCACACCCAGAAGATCGCGAAGATCAGCAGATAGGGCGTGAGGAAGCGATAGGCCGTGGCGTTACGATTGCGCATCTTGCTCCTCCTTCTACCGCTTGTTGTTTCACGCCGTCGCCTGGGTCTTCCCTTCTCCCCTTGTGGGAGAAGGTGTCGCCGAAGGCGACGGATGAGGGGGTGTTCCAGAGAACGCAAACGTCTCACTCCGCTGGAGCACCCGTCATCCGTCTCGGCGCTATCGCGCCGATCCACCTTCTCCCACAAGGGGAGAAGGAGAAGCGGTGATCAAGATTTGACGGGCAGTCCGGTCGCCGCCGCGATCTGGCTTGCGGCATCGTCGAGCGCCGCCTTGGCGTCAGGATAGCCGCCGGCCAGATACTTGGTCTGCACGGCGCGGACGATGATTTCGGCGTCGCTCTGGAACTGCGTGCCGCGGCTCGGAACAACCTTCGGCAAGGTGCCGAGAATGTCCTTCCATACCGCCTGGCCGCCCCAGTAAGACAGGCCTTGTGCGACATAGGGATCGTCGAGTGCCGAGACCAGGGACGGTACCAGGCCGAACTCCTTCAGCATCGTGATCTGGCCTTCATTGGTTCCGAGCGTGTATTTCAGATAGGCGTAGGCAGCCTCCTTGTTCTTGGAAGCCGAGGTGATGGCCAGCGAGGACCCGCCGAGATTGGCGGCGCGCGGCCCGTCGGCGGTGAGGCTCGGCATCAGATAGACGCCCCATTTGCCGTTTTCGCCGGCAGATTCGGTGCGAATGGTGCCCTCATACCAGCCGCCATAGATCTGGGTGGCGACGGTGCCGGCGGTGTTGTTGGTGATCTTGGTGCCCCAGTCGGCCGACGAGATGATGCCGGCGTCCTTCATCTCCTTGACCTTGGTCATGGCATCGATGCATTTGGGCTGGTTGACCGTGATCGATTGTCCGTCCTCGGAGAAATAGGCGCAGCCCTGTTCGTTGGAGATCATGCGGAAGAATTCCGAGTCGCCATTGAAATCGGCATTGGTCATCGAGACGCCAGGATTGGCGGCCTGGATTTTCTTGCCGGCGGCGATGAAATCGTCCCAGGTCTTGATCGAAGCCGGATCGACGCCGGCCTTTTCGTAGAAGTCGCGGCGATAAAAGGCGGCCACCGGGCCGGAATCCCACGGCATCGCGTAGGCCTTGTCGCCCACTTCCAACTCGGTGCGCTTGAAATCGGGGAATTTTTTCTGGTCGTCGGCTGTGTAACCGAGCGTATGCAGGTCGACGAAGCAGTCGGGGAACTGGCTCCAGTAATTCTCGGCCTCGCCGTTCTCGATGGTGACGACATCAGGCAGCCCGACGCCGCCGGCGGCGCAGCCGGCGATCGACTTGTCGTAAGTCGGCTGGTTGCCGAGATCCTGGACCGTGACCTTGACGTCGGGAAATTGCTTGTTGAAGCCGGCAATGGTCGCTTTCAGCGATGAAGCCGCGACATTCCAGCTCCAGATGGTGATTTCGCCGGATTGCGCGAAGGCCGGGGCTGAGCCCAGGGCAAGCGCGAGCGCGGCGCAGGTCATTGTGATGCGCATTGAAATCCTCCCATTTCATTTGCTCTCTCACTGTGAGCGTGGCTAGACTATGCACCGGGCAAGGCCTGTCGCCGTCAAAGGGAATATGAAATTGGCGGAAAGTAAGATGCCTGAACGGCCGTTCTACCAGCCTGGGGCCAGCAGCGTGGAAGGCCTGCCGCTGCTCCTGCAGATGTTTCACACCAATCCGTTGGTGATGCTCAAGCCGCATTGGCACGCCCAGGTCGAGGTTAATTTCATCGTGCGCGGCAGCGTGCATTACCGCATGAACGACCACGAGATTTCGCTTTCGGCCGGCGAGATGTGCCTGTTCTGGGGTGGCCTGCCGCACCAGATGGACGATTTGTCCGACGACGCCATCTATGCCGGAGCGCATCTGCCGCTGGTGCATTTCTTCCGGCTGCACCTGCCCACGGACATAAGGCACCGGCTGATGACGGGCGCAACACTGGTGACATCGGCCACCGACCAGTCCGACAACCATAATTTCGAGCGCTGGAACCGCTACGCCCGGCCCGGCGACCAGGCCAAGGCCGAACATGCCGTCAACGAATTGCTGCTGCGGCTGGAGCGAGTGCGGTTCGAGCCCTATCGGCTGGTATCCGCAACTCCGACCGACCAAGAAACAGGCAGCCCCTTTGACCAGCAATCGTCGCGGAATGTCGGACGCATGTGCGATTTCATCGCCGAAAACTTCCTCTATGACATCGATTGCGTGAACATCGCCGCGGCCGCCGACATCCATCCCAAATACGCCATGAGCCTGTTCAAGAAATCCACCGGCATGACGCTCAATGAGTATGTGAACCTGTTGCGGCTGAGCTATGCGCAGGCGCTTTTGATGCATCAGGACGCCAATGTGCTGCGTGTCGCCATGGATTCGGGTTTCGGCTCGCTCAGCGCCTTCAACAAGTCGTTCCGCAAGCTCGCCGGCATGTCGCCTTCCGATTTTCGGCGCGGCGTGACCGGCGCCAGATAGGCGATGGCGACTTGCGGGCGCCCAGTGCCGCGAGCATTGCTGCGCCTCGACCGCCGGCTAAAAGACATGTCACGGCGTTTCAGCCTGCAATAACGACGCCGACCAGGGTGAAGAAGGCCAGATAGTGCCATGCCGTGCGCGATTCCGGCCCGCAAGCGGCATGGAAACCCGGGCGCCGCACGGCATCGCTTTTCCTGCCTGAAATCGCCACCTAGGCGCTGGACAGGCCGAATTCCCGTGCTATAACCCACGCGCTTTCAAGGGGCGCCCCACGGCGCCTCGATGAATTCCGGCCTGCGAGTTTTCGTTTGCCGGAACAGGCCCAGATAGCTCAGTTGGTAGAGCAGCGGACTGAAAATCCGCGTGTCGGTGGTTCGAATCCGCCTCTGGGCACCATCCCCTCCTGGTCCGTTCTGGGCACCCCCCGTCGCGTCGCCGCCTGCATCGCCAAGTGGAATCACTTTGCGCACATTGGCCCGCCGGCGGATTTAATTTGCTTGGCCACCCCTCAACCCTGGGGCAAACTGCCCGTTGGGGCTGCAGGAGGTGAAATGAGAGCACGCGCAGCAACGCTTGGGGATCTGGAGGATGTCTTTCGCGGTCTGTCCAAGCGAATGTCGGACGAATACGTCGCTGCCGGCAAGGACAGCAAGATCGCCTACGACAACCTTATGATGAATTTGAAGGAGGGCCGCGCGCACGCGCTTGTCGAGGGTGACAAGGCCGTGGCGATCATCGCCTGGCATGAGAACAGCGACGCCGCCGACACGCTGTTCGCCGCACGGGAGGACTTCTTCCGGGCCACGACCGTCCGTTTCTGCAAGCGGCATATCAGGCATATCCAGGCGCTCGCCGGCAACCTCGCCATCCATTCGCGCAGTTGGCTCCAGGGGCCGGATGTCGCAAGATGGTTCGGCGTCATCGGCTATGTCGAGCGCGGCCGGGAGAACGGCGCCACTTTGTTCGAGCTGCCGCCGGCTCGCATCGGCTAGGAAACCCTGGGCTGGTCAAGATCCCTTGCCGCAAACACCGCCACCCTCTCGCGATCGCCCGCACAGGTTCGTCGATGCGGGTCACCGTCTTCGGCTCCAGGATCCCTTGCTCGGCGGCCTTCTGAACTGCCTTAGCAAGCGGCTTGCGCCGGGCGCCGATTGGCGGGATGTTATGGGAGGGCAACCGGGGGGCAAACCGGCACGCCGAGACAGATATGGCTGCTGGAAATGTCACGAGCTTGCTTCGCCTTTCTTGCCTTTGTTGCCTTGGTGAGGCCGGTAGGGGCAGGCGAGTGGACGTCTCATCTGCTTGACCGCCCAAGCCTGGCAACCGCCTATTTTCGCCAAGCCGATCTTGTGACTGCATACGCGACCGCAATGGCGCGCTTCCGTCTGCAGCTCGCAGGGCGTGCCGGCGAAAACAACCTTGCGGTCCCTCTCGAACCACTGCTTTTGCGGGCGGAATTCCGTGCGCGGACATGGCGCTCGGCGGACGGCAGCCTGTTGCAAGGCTTCGCCGGCAAGGGCGGCTTCCGGCTGACTATCGGCAACTGCCTGGCGCGCATCTGCGCTGCCAGCGAATGCAGCGATGCCGGTTGGCCGGTTTACGCCTGCAGCGACGGAGGCAAGCGCAAGATGTCCGTCACGGATTTTGTGACGGCAAACTTCGGCGGCGTCTCCTACCGCCGATTGAGCGCCTCCCCTTCACAGGAATGACAGCGCCGACCGTCTTGCTGCGGCGTTCAGCAAAGGGCGGTGTCCCTCCTCACCGCAAACGCCGCCTGCACCGCGCGATTGACGGTGACCGGCAGGATCGACATGTGGTTCTCGCCGGCATGCAGTTCGAAACTGGCGCGCACGCCCGGGAGAGCATCAAGACGCTGCGCCATTGCCCGCGCGAATGCGTCGGTGCGTGTCACCTTTTTCTGCTTCAGGCGCTTTTCCTCGTCCTCGGCGCCAATCTGGAACGGCGCCAGCTTCTCGGTCTCGTACTCGCCGGCCGACAGGATCATGGTCGCCGCCAAACCATCGGGAATGGCGGCCTCGAAGGCTTCGAGAAAGCGGTCGATGGCACGCTCTTCCCAATAGATGGCGGGGCTCGCCGCGATCCAGGTCTGAAAGGAAGAAGGCCGCGTGAACAGGGCGTAGAGCGCAAACAGGCCACCGAAAGAATGGCCGTAAAGCGCCTGGCGGCTGGCATCGACCGTGACCCGGCTGGCGACCCACGGCTTCAGCTCATCCTCGATGAAAGCAAGGAATTTCCCTGCCCCACCGGTCCGGACTTCGGACGTGCCTTCGTGGAAGGGCGGGTAGGTCTTGCCTGGCGGCGGGCCGAGATCCCATGAGCGGCGCAGCGGATCATAGGCGCCGTCGACGGGATAGCCGATGGCGACGATGACGCCCCAGCCGACATTGGTGCCCGTGGGATAGAAGGCCTGCGCGCGCATGGCGTCGACCGCCGTGCCGATGACGGCGTTGCCGTCGGTCATGTAGAGGACCGGCCAGCCGGCCTCGGGCACCGGCCCGGACGGCACATGCAGGAATATCCGCCAGGGCGCGCCGCCCTGCGCCGGAACAAGATCGTGGACCGCCGTGTTGGCGATCAGGGCTGGCGTCGCGTTGGACATGGATATCTTGGACATGGATATCTCCAGGCAAAACGGTCAGCGGCGGCGCAGCAGCCACATCAGCACCGGGCCGCCGATCAACGTGGCGACGAGACCGGCCGGGATCTGGCGCGGGAAGATGGCGATCCGGCCCACCCAGTCGGCGGCGACCATGATCAGCGCGCCGGCGAGCACCGCGCCAATGGCCTGCGGCAGCGCACGGGAAAGGCCAAGGCGACGAGCAAGATGCGGCGCCATAAGGCCGATGAAGGTCAGCGGACCGACGATCAGCGTCGAAGCCGCGGTGAGTGCCGCGACGGCCAGCAGCACGAGAAGCCGCGCCCTCTTCAGGTTGATGCCAAGGCCCTGAACGGCGGCGGAGCCGAGCGGCAGGATGTCGAGCCAGCGCATGAAGAAAGGCGCGAGCGCGAAGAGGCAGACCGCGATACCACCGGTCAGCAGGGCGTCACCGACATCGACGCCATAGGTCGAACCGGTCAGCCAGTTGAGCAGCAGCATGGCGCGAGGATCGCCGGTCGCGGTGAGCACCAGGATCAGCGCGTCGAACAAGGCCGTCAGGGCAACGCCGGCAAGCAGCAGCCGCTCCGGCGCATAGGCGGCACGACGGCCGATCGCCAGCGTCACCAGCAAAGCGGCGAAGGCCCCGATCGTTGCCGCCGCCGTCTGAACCGGGCGCCCGGCATCGACGAGCGCAAACAGCGCCACCATCATGCCAAGGGCGGCACCGGCACTGATGCCCAGCACTTCGGGGCTGGCCATCGGATTGCCGGTCAGCCGCTGCATCATCAGCCCGGCAAGCGCCAGCATCGCCCCGGCACTCAGCGCGGCAAGCACGCGAGGCCACCGCCACGACAGCAAAGGCTGCAGCTCGTCGCCGAAGGCGAAGGTCCAGCCATGCGGACCCGGTTCATGGAGCAGGGCCAGCCCGAGCAGCAGAAGCAGAGCCAGGCCGAGTGCCATGAGAACAAGGCCGGGCCGGCTTGCGCGCGGCAGGCGCACGGCCATCAAGGTCGGGGCTTCCGAGCCAAGCGCAAGGCGCGGCAGCAGCCAGAGCAGCAGCGGCGCACCGAGAAGTGCTGTGATCGCTCCGGTCGGCAGCAGGTCGCCTTGCGGCCCGGTGGCGATCTGCACGCCTTGATCGGCGGCCCACAGCAACGCGCCGCCGATCAGCGGCGCCATCACCAGTTGTTGGCCAAGCCGCCGGCCACCGCCGATGCGCGCGAGCGTCGCCGCGGCCAGGCCGACGAAGCCGATGACGCCGACAGCGGCAACGACAAACGCGATCAGCGCGACGGCGGCCGCCAGTCCGGCGAAGCGATAGGCGCCGAGCGGCACGCCAAGGCTGCGCGCGCCTTCATCGTCGAGGCCAAGCAGGGTCAGGGGCCGCACCATGAAGAAGATCGCAAGCGCAGCAGTGCCGATGCGGGGCAAAAGCCACAGCGTCGTCGACCAATCCTGCTGGCCGAGCGAACCGGCGCCCCAGATGAACAGGCTGGCCAGCCATTCATGCCGCAGCACGATGAGAGCGGCACCGATGGCGCCGGCATAGAGGCTGACCACAAGCCCCGCCAGCACCACCGAAAGCGGCGACAGGCCCTTGTGCCAGGACAGAGCGATGACGGCGGCAAGGGCCATAAATGCGCCGGCCAGCGCCACCCATTCGCGGCCGAAGGCAAGCAGGGACGGTGACAGAAGCGTCGCCAGTGCCAGCGCCAGATAGGCGCCGGCCGAGACGCCAACGGTTTCAGGCGAGGCGAGCGGGTTGCGCAGAACCTGCTGCAGGACAGTTCCGGCAAGCCCGAGCGCCGCACCGCACAAAAGGCTGATCGCAAGACGGGGCAGGAAGGCATAGTGGACGAGCACCTGCCGCATGTCAGCGATGTCGGGAGCGGCGAGCGATTGGAGCCAGAGCGCCGATGGCAGTTGCACGGTGAGGTTCGAGACGGTTGCCGCTGCCGCAGCCGCGAGCAGCACCGCGCAAAGCAGGATCGCGCCTACCGGCTGATTGCTGGAAAAGCTCCACACGGGGGCCCGGCCGGCCGACGCAGGCTTCCCCCTTTGGGCAATGGCAGCATCCTCAGCCATGGGCGGCCTCCGCGGTCATCGCCGATGCCAGGACCCGAGCAAAACGGCTCGCGGATGGAAGCGCGCCAAACATCAGGACGGCAGGAAGGCGCATGATCGAGCGGTTGCGCACGAAGGGCATGGCATTCCAGACCGGACTTTCGGTCAGCGTGCCGCCGGCGCCCTCAGGCAAGGGTTCGAGATAGGCGAGGCGCGCATCGCTGGATGTCGCCAGCCCGTCGATGCCGACGGTCGAAAACCCCCAATAGTTGGTCTCGGCCGTCCACGCGTTGCTGAGCCCGATGCGGTCGAACACCTCCTGAAACAGGCTCTTTGCGCCGTAGACGCGCACATTGCGGGGGTCCAGGAAGCTGACGACATAGATCGGCCGTGCCGAAAGCGGCGCCAGTTGCTGGCGAACCTCCAAAAGATACGCGTCTGTCGCCGCGATCAGCGCCTCGCCTTCGCTTTCCTTGCCGACAAGCCCGGCGAGCTGGCGCGTCGCCTCGAGCGCGCGCCGATAGGGTTGCCCGGCCTCGGTATAGAGCCCGATCGTCGTCACTGGAGCCACGCGTTCGAGCAGCGGCTTGATGCCCTCGAGATACGGCATGGACAGGATGATGTCGGGCCTGAGCTGCTGCAGGAATTCGAGATTGGGCTCGAGCAGCGTGCCGAGATCGGCGACGTCGGGCGGCAGCCGCGGCTCGACCACCCATTTCTCCCAGACCTCCCGATCGGCAATGGCGACCGGGCTGACACCGAGCATGAGCAAGGTCTCGGTCAACCCGTCATCCAGGCAGACGATGCGCAACGGACGGGCTTCAGCCGTGGAGGACCTCATGCCGGCGAACGGCAGCGAAAAAAGCCCGAGCGCCTGGCGCCGGGTCATTCGGCTGCGCAAATGATCGGGCGCGGCTCTCGACTGGGGCTCTTGGTCTCTCTGCAATGCGGCCGGCCCTGCTTTTCGGGGGTTGGTCTCCAGTGACCACTGCCCGGTGACTATGAAACATGAGTATACTAGTCAACATTTAAGATGCCTGCCCAGTCAACTTTCACGCAACCGCATGCCAAGCGCAGACGCCCACTGGCCGCAAGGCGATTCGCCCGTACAACAACCCTGTGCGACGTCACCGTCCGAATCACGGTTTGCGAAGCCCAATCCGCGCCCCGCATCATTTTTCCTCCACGAATGCATTCCATGATAGAGGGAGCTACGGTCGCCTTTGGGCAGCCGTTTCCTGGATTGCCTGAGAGACCAAAGACGGCCAAGAACCAAAAGCCGGCAGCAAGCCGCCACCTGAAGACGTCAAGGACCGGTCGAACGCATCAAGGCAGCGTGATCGGGTTGCACTCGGCAAGGCTTGATGATTTGTTGCCGCTATACGGAGAACGAATGATGCGAGAGCCTGCCGGTCAAGACGAATACGGGTCGACGAACCCTTTCGATCCGGACGACCTGCCAACCTTGAACGCAATCGGCCCGAGCATGGGAAGCGGCAATGATTTCGAGAGATATGCCGTTGCCGTGATCATCGTGTTCGGTGCGCTGATCATCGGCGGGCTGATGGCCGCATCGATGGTCTTCGGGCACCGCAACGGCTTCCTCTTCGCGCTTGGCGGCGCCACATCCGCCTGGATCTCCGGAAATGCGCTGCTGCTCGACCGGCCGCGCATCTATGCGCTGTTCGTCGGCATTGCCGCCTTGATGCTGGTTGCGTCCACCCTCACGCTGGTCTTGTGACGGTCAAGTCGGTGTGAGCCGATCCACTTGAGCAGCGGGCGATCAACCCGAATCGCCACGCTGCTCCAAGCTTTTCCTCCGAGCTGTCAGTATCCGAGCGCCTCGCCAGAGGCCGCGCGGCTGTCGATGGCGCCGTTGTAGCGCGCGCCGCCGCCTTTCTCGATTTCCGCCAGGCTCTTGCCGCCGACCAGGATGCCGGCGGCCTGACCCCAGGTCTGGTCGGCGAGATCGAGGTGATATCCCATGCCGGCCAGCAGCTTTTCTGTGTCCGGCGACAGGCCGAACGGCTCGACATACACCTTGTCGGGCAGCCATTGATGGTGGATGCGCGGCGCGTCGATCGCCTCCTGGATGTTCATGCCGTGGTCGATGACATTGACGATCGCTTCCAGCGTGATGGTGATGATGCGCGAACCACCGGGGCTGCCGATGACCATGAACGGCTTGCCGTCCTTGGCGACCACGGTCGGGCTCATCGACGACAGCGGCGTCTTCTTCGGCTGGATGGCGTTGGCCTCCCCCTGGACCAGGCCATAGAGGTTGGGCACGCCGGGTTTCTGGGTGAAATCGTCCATTTCGTTGTTGAGCAGGATGCCGGTGCCGTCGGCGACGACGCCGGCTCCAAAGGAACCGTTCAACGTGTAGGTGACCGCGACCGCATTGCCCGCATCGTCGATGATCGAATAATGCGTCGTCTCCTTGCTCTCGCCAAAGCCCTTCGGCATCAAATCCTGCGACACGCCGGCCCGGAACGGGTCGATCTTGTCGCGGATATCCTTGGCATAGGCCTTATCAAGCAGTTTCGAGACCGGGTTATCGACGAAATCAGGATCGCCAAGCGCTGAATTGCGGTCGACATAGGCGTAGCGCATCGCCTCGACCATGACGTGGACCGTCTCGGCGGAACCTGCGCCGAGATAGGACAGCGGGTAGCCCTCCAGCACGTTGAGGATTTCGCAGATGATGATGCCGCCGGAGCTGGGCGGCGGCGAGGAGGTGATCTCGTAGCCGCGATAGGTACAGGTCACGGGCTTGAGCTCACGCACCGCATATTGCTCGAAATCCGGCTTGGCGAGAATGCCGCCCTTGGCGCCGCTCGCCTTGATGATGGCGTCAGCGATGGCGCCTTTATAGAAGGCATCCGTACCCTTTTCGGAAATGGCGGCGAGCGAGGCGGCGAGGTCGGGCTGGACCAGCCGCTCGCCGATGCCATAGGGCTTGCCGTCGGGTTTCAGGAATATGGCGGCGGCCGCGGGGTCCTTCGCCAGCCTGTCGGCACTGCCGGCAAACGAGGCAGCGTCGCCCTGGTTGAGGATGAACCCGTCCTTGGCGTAGCCGATTGCCGGCGCCATCAGATCCTGGCGGGACAATTTGCCGTATTTTTCACGGGCCATCTCGAAGCCAGCCACAGAGCCCGGTACGCCGACGGCGAGATAGCCGTCGAGGCTGGCGCCCTTCACCGGGTTGCCGTCCTTGTCGAGATACATGGTTTTTGTCGCCGCCAGCGGCGCCCGCTCGCGGAAATCGAGAAAGGTCGATTTGCCGTCCTTGAAGCGGATGGTCATGAAGCCGCCGCCGCCGATATTGCCGGCATTGGGGTAGACGACGGCGAGCGCATAGCCGACGGCAACCGCCGCGTCGACAGCATTGCCGCCCTTCTTCAACACCTCGATGCCGACTTCGGACGCCAGATGCTGGGCCGTCACCACCATGCCGTGCTCGCCCTTGGCCGGCGCCGGCGAGGCGGCGAAGACACTCGTCAACGGCGCCAGGACAAAGGTGATGGAAAGACTGGCGGCGATCAGTGTCCGACGGTTGAGAGGCATGGCGGTTCTCCGGGGGGGGGGATGCCTAGAAGACCGTGTTGGACGGATCGAGTCCACTAACAATTAAGGGAGCACGAGAAAGAGCCCCCTCACCCGGATTGCCAACCGAATTGCGAAGGGCAATTCGGGGCAATCCGACCTCTCCCCGAGGGGAGAGGAGGTGTCAGCGCTGACGCCAGTCTCTTCTCCCTGCGGGGGTGAGGCGTGGTCCGCGCAGCGGGCGAAAAGCCAACTGCTTGGCTTTTCGAACAACGAACGCCCGGAGGGCGGTGGCCGCAAAGCGGCCGGATGAGGGGGCCGGCTCGGCCTCAGACAATGCCGCCCGAACCGCCAGCGACTGCAGGGCGTTCCGCTGCAACCTTGGCGCGGTAACCCGCCGCTCGATAGGCGGCGACCGGGTCGATGGCGCCGCCGGTCTTCAGCCGCGCCATGGCGAGGATCGGCTCGACATCGGTGCGGTAGGCCGCTTTCAGCGTCTGCGTCGCCATCAGCGCGTCATTGCTATCCTGAAAATCTTCCAACGCCTTGCGGTCGACCAGCAGCGCCTGCGCATAGGCGCGCTGCACCTCGACCGCCGATAGCATCAGGCTTTCGATCGGATCGGTGACGTTGTGGCTCTGGTCGAGCATGTGGGCCGGGTCGAACCCCTCGGCGCCGGAAAGTTCGGCGTCGACCAGTTCGTTGAAGACGAGAAACAGCCGGTAAGGATCGATCGAACCGGCATCGAGATCGTCGTCGCCATATTTCGAATCGTTGAAGTGGAAGCCGCCGAGTTTTTTGAACTGGATCAGCCGCGACACGATCATCTCGATGTTGACGTTTGGGGCATGGTGGCCGAGGTCGACGAGACAGAACGCCTTGTCGCCCAGCTCCTGCGCGATCATGTAGTTGGTGCCCCAGTCCTGCACGACGGTGGAATAGAAGGCCGGCTCGTACATCTTGTGCTCGCTGAACAGCTTCCAGTCGGCGGGCAGTCCGGCGTAGACCTCTTTCATGGCGTCGAGATAGCGCTCGAATGCCTTGGCGAAATTGACCTGGCCGGGAAAGTTCGAACCGTCGCCGATCCACACCGTCAGCGCCTTGGAGCCGAGCGTCTTGCCGATCTCGATGCATTCGAGATTGTGCTCGACCGCTTGCCGGCGCGTGCCGGCGTCGGCATGCGACAGCGAGCCGAATTTGTAGGAGAGCTTCTGGTCCTTGGCGTCGGAAAAGGTGTTGGAGTTCATGGCGTCGAAGCCGAGGCCAAAGCGCGAGGCCGCTTGCTTCAGCCGGTTCGGATCGGCCTTGTCCCACGGAATGTGCAGGGAAACGGTCGGCGTCGCCTGCGTCAATTGCTGGATGACGGCGCAATCCTCGATCTTGTCGAAGATATCGCGTGGCTCGCCGGCACCGGGAAAGCGGGCAAAGCGCGTGCCGCCGGTGCCGACGCCCCAGGACGGGATCGCCACCGCGAATTTCTCGACCTTGTCTCTGATAGCGTCGATGGCGATGCCGCGACGGTCGAGCCGCTCGCCGAGCGAGGCGTAGTCGCGCTCGAGGTTTGCCTTGCGCGCGGCGTTGTCCTTGTCGACGAGGTCGGCGGAGATGATGTGTTCCATCGTCCCCTCCGCTCAGCGCGTGAACGACTGGGCGTTGCCCGCGTCGACATTGATGATGTTGCCGGTCGACTTGGCCGACATGTCGGACGCCAGGAAATAGATCGCCTCTGCGATGTCTTCCGGGAAGACCGAGCGCTTCAGCATCGAACGCGAGCGATAGTGCTCCTCCAGATCGTCGGTCGACATCTTGTAGGCGGCGGCGCGCTGTTCCTTCCACTCGCCGGTCCAGATCTTCGAGCCGCGCAGCACCGCGTCCGGGTTGACGACATTGACCCTGATCTGCGCCTCCGCGCCCTCCAGCGCCAGGCAGCGGGCGAGATGGATCTCGGCAGCCTTGGCGGTGCAATAGGCGGCGGCGTTCGGCGATGCGGCAAGGCCGTTCTTGGAGGCGACGAAGACGACGTTGCCGCCAATCTTCTGCGCGCGGAACAGCCGGAACGCTTCCCGCGAGACCAGGAAATAACCGGTCGACAGGATGTCCATGTTCTTGTTCCACAGCGCCAGCGTCGTCTCCTCGATCGGCGCCGAGGAGGCCAGCCCTGCATTCGATACCAGAATGTCGATGCCGCCGAACTCGACCGCTGTCTCGGCAAAGCCCGAAATGACCTGCTCCTCCGAGGTGACATTGATCAGCACCGGCCGCACGAAGTCCCTGCCGTAGACTTTCGCCAGTTCGTCATTGGCGCTGGCCAGTGCTGTCTCGTCGATGTCGGCCAGCACCACGCAGGCGCCTTCGCGCAGCAGGCGGTTGGCCGTGGCGCGGCCGATGCCGCCGGCGCCACCCGTGACCAGGGCGATCTGGCCGGCAAGCGACTTCGGCTTCGGCATACGCTGCAGCTTCAGGTCTTCGAGCAGCCAGTACTCGATGTCGAAGGCTTCCTGTGCAGGCAGGCCGACATAAGACGACACGGTGGAGGCGCCGCGCATGACGTTGATGGCGTTGACATAGAATTCGCCCGAGATGCGCGCCGTCGCCTTGTCGCCGGCGAAGGTGAACATGCCGACGCCGGGCATCAGGTAGACGACGGCATTGGGATCGCGGATGGCGGGCGAGTCCGGATGCTTGCAGCTGTCGTAATAGGCCTGGTAGCCAACGCGATATTCGGCGATGTCGTCGGCAAGACGCGCGATGACGGCATCGACATCGGGCTTTGCCGGATCGAATTCGATGACCAGCGGGCGGATCTTGGTGCGCAGGAAATGGTCGGGGCATGAGGTGCCGAGTGCCGCCAGCGGGCGCAGATCCCTGGAGTTGACGAATTCGAGCACAGCAGTGGAATCGTCGAAATGGCCTGTTTTGTGGCTCCTTTCCGAGATCAGGCCGCGAATCCTCGGCATCAGTTTGGCCGCGATGGCACGGCGCTCAGTGGCGTCGAGCGACTTGACCGCTTCACCGCCGAAGATAGCGACACCCTCGGAGCGGCGCTCGAACCATTCGATCGCCTGGTTGATCACTGAGATCGTCGTCTCGTAGCATTCCCTGGGGGTGTCGCCCCAGGTGAACAGGCCGTGGCTTTCCAGGATGACGCCCTTGGCGGCTGGGTGTTCGAGGCAGAATTTCTCCAGCCACAGGCCAAGTTCGAAGCCAGGGCGCTTCCACGGCAGCCAGCCGATGGCCTCGCCGAAGATTTCTTTCGTCAGCGCCTTCGAATCCTTCGCCGCGGCAATGGCGATGATGGCATCGGGATGCATGTGGTCGACAAAGGGCTTCGGCACGTAGGCATGCAGCGGCGTGTCGATCGAAGCCGCACGCGGATTGAGGTTGAAGGTGCAGTGCGGCAGGAAGCCGACCATCTCGTCTTCGTGCTCGACGCCGCGATAGAGGCCTTTGAGCGCGCGCAGCTTGTCCATGTAGAGCGTGGCAAAGCCGTCCAGCTTGATCGAGGCGCTGTCGCCGCCCGATCCCTTGACCCACAGCACTTCGACATCCTCGCCGGTGAGCGGGTCTTTCTGCCAGATCTTCGACGACGTGTTGCCGCCGCCATAGTTGGTGACCCGCTTGTCGGAACCAAGTGTGTTCGAACGGTAGACCAGAAGTTCCGGCCCGCTCATGGCGTGAGCCTTGGCCTCGTCCCACAGATTGGCGAGGCGCGCGCCGGTGCGCTTGTCGAGCATAAGAAATCCTCCCGAAGGCACGCAGAAGGCGCGGCCATTTGGCCCCGAATTTCCACGGAAGCGCTCGGCTTGTCAATCACAAACGATCAATATCGATCATACTGCACTGCACAATGAAATTATATGATCGGAAATGATTGACACTGCGCGTTTTGGGTGCCTAGATGCCCGGGCAGGGAGGAACCATGCACGAAAAAGAGCGCCACAGGATCATTCTGTCCGCCGTCCAGGAAAAGCCTGTGGTGACGGTGCAGGAGATGGTCGACCTGACGGAGTCCTCCGAGGCGACGATCCGGCGCGATATCGCGGCTCTCCACGTCCAGAAGCGCCTGCGCCGCGTGCGCGGCGGCGCCGAGGCAATCTCGCCGCCGCAGTTCATCGGGCTGGCCGGCCGGCCCTTTTCCGTCAACGAAACCATCAACGCCTCGCAGAAGCGGGCGATTGCGCGTGAAGCGGTCGAGCTGTGCAACGACGGCGAACCGATCATCATCAATGGCGGCACCACCACCTTCCAGATGGTGCATTTCCTGACCGGCCGCCGCATGCCGATCTTCACCAATTCGTTCCCCATCGCCGAGCATTTGCTCAAGCATTCCAAGAATACGGTGATGCTGTCGGGCGGCACCATTTATCG
>NZ_RZRW01000231.1:0-8587 GCF_003998745.1 Mesorhizobium sp. M7A.F.Ca.US.014.04.1.1
GACGCTGGACGACGCCGGGACCAAGTCGGGTGCGAACGGTTTTGTCGTGGCACTCGGCGGCAACGGCAATCTGACGACTGGCGGGGTGACGCTTGCCAATGGACAGACCGTCATCGGCGGCGGCGAAAGCGTCACCGCAAGGCTTTTCGGCGGCGGCACCAGCACCTTCAACCTGGGCGGCAGCGACGGCACGATCCAGGGCACCAACGTCGCCAACCCCGTCTTTACGCTCGGCAACGGCAACACGCTCAGCGGTATCATCATCACCGGCGGCGGCGACGGCATCTTCGGCAACAACATCACCGGCGCGACGCTGACCAATGTGACGGTCACCGGTGCGGGCGGCAACGGCGCCGACTTCACGGGCAGTTCGACCGGCATCACCGACTCCAACTTCACCGCCACCGGCAACGGCCTCGACGGCCTGCACATCGACGGCGACGGCACCTACAATTTCACCGGCACGACGCTGCTGCAGGGCAATCTCGACGACGGTCTCGATATCACCGGCAAGGGCACCTACACCTTCGCCACCGTCAATGCGCAGGACAATACCGACCGCGGCATCACCGTGCAGGGCACGTCGACCGGAGGCACGTTCACCACCACCGGCGGCACCGTGTCAGGCAATGGCGGCACCGCCGTCTTCATCGATCCGATCACCGCCCATGTGGTGCTGGACTCGATCAGCCAGAGCGGCGGCACGTCGGGTGTCGTGCTGGAGAATGTCGCGGGCAACTTCACCGTCAACGGTGCGACGACGATCTCCAACACGACCGGACCGGCGATCGCCATTTCGGATTCGCCGGCGACGATCCGCTTCGGCGACATCAGCATCACCAACCCCGGCGCCGACGGCATCTCGTTTGCCGGCGTCAATGCGGCGGTGGTCGCCGGCAACATCGTCATCTCCGGACTGGGTGTCGGCACCGGCCTCGACTTCTCCGGATCCAAGACCAATTTCACCGCGCAGTCGCTCAGCATCACCGGCACCGGTGCTGCCGGCTCGATCGGCATCGATCTGACGTCGCCGAGCGTTGGCGGCGCGGTGATCATCATCACCGATGGCGGCGTCATCACCAATGTCGATACCGGCGTGCGGCTGGGCATTGCCGGCACGCCGGGCGCCACGGCCAACGCCGAATTTACCTTCGGCGGCAATTCCAGCTCCATCTCCGGCATCACCGCCTCGCTCGATGCGCGCGGGCTCAATGAGGGCAGCGGCCACTACGCTTTCGGCACGACCGCGTTTACCGGCCCGCAACTTTACGATCTGCGCAATTACATCTTCGTTGCGGCCGGGGCTTCGGGCGGCGGCACGTCGATCACCGACCTCGCCTCGATCGAATATGCCGACAGCATTACCGCCAGCGACGCCATCATTGTCCTGGTCAACCGCGGGACAATCGACGACGCCACCGGCTTCTCGCTGAGCGACGGACAGGAACTGGCCTCGTTCGGCAACGACCGCGCGTTCTCGCTCGGCGGGGTGCCGTTGAATGTCACCGGCACCAACATCCATCATGACGAATCCATATCGGATTCAGCGGGTGCGGCGACGCTGACCAGTTCCGGCGGCGGTAATGTCGTGACGCTGGGCAACGGCAACACGCTGCTCGATTTCAACGTTTCCGGGGGTTCCGGCTCGGCGATCTACGGCCTGGGCATCAACGGCCTGACCGTCCAGGGCGTGACGGCCAGCAATGTCGGGTCCGGCCTCTACCTCAATGGTGTGACCGGCACGGTCTCGGTCGACGACCTGACCGTCCAGACCGCATCTCAAACCGGCATCGTGCTTGTCGATTCGAACGCGACCGTCGATTTCACCGGCAACACCAAGATTACCAGTGCCGCCAGCGTCGGGCTGTTCGCCAACAATTTCGACGGCATCGCCACCTTCGACGATCTCGACATCAGTGGCGGCGGCAGGGGCGTGGCCATCTGGAGCGGCTCGAGCGGCACGCTGACTTTCGCGGCCGCGAGTTCCATCACCAACACGGGCGATGTAGCCTTCAACATCAACGGTGCGGTGCCCAACGTCACCTACAACGGCACGATCGACCAGGCCAATGCGGCCAACGCGGTCAGGATCATCGGCCAGACCGGCGGCACCGCCACCTTCGGCGGCAAGATCACCGCCAGCACGGGCTCGGCCAACGCGATCGACCTGTCCGCCAACACCGGCGGCACGGTGAAATTCACCGGCGGGCTGGACCTGACCACGACGACCGGTACCGGCTTCGATGCCACCGGGGGCGGCACGATCACAGTCGCGGCCGCGGGCACGGAGCAGATCACCACCGGCACCGGCCGGGCGATCAATCTCGACGGCATCACCATCGGCACCGGCGGCATGGCGTTCGACAGCATCACGACAGGCGTTGCGACGGCCACGGCGCTCAACTTCAATGCCGTCTCGGGCGGCCAGTTCCTGGGTGGCAATGTCACTGTCGGCGGCACCGCTGCCGGCATCAACGGCCTTGCAATCAACGCTTCGTCATCGACCTTCACCATCACCAATCTGGTGGCGACCAATGTCGCGGGCACCGATGTCAGCCTGACCAACAATACGGGCTCGATCACGATCCTCGGCGGCACCATCACCAATTCGGGCGCTGGCGACGGTGTCGTCGTTTCCGGCGGCAGCGCGACAGTCGGCGTAGCGGCCAACATCTCCAGCTCGGCAACCGCGCCAGGCGCGGCGGTCAAGGTCGACGGCACCACCGGCGGCTCGGTGACCTTCAGCGGTACGGTCACCTCGACCGGCACCGGCGATCTGTTCGATGTCGGATCGACGCTGACCCCGGCCGGCGGCGCCATCAGCTTCACTGGCCCGACCTTGTCGGCGACGGGTGGCGGCGGGGCGCTTGTCAGCAGCCTCGGCGGCACCGCGACGTTGAACGTGACCGCGCCGCTGTCGATCACCAATGCCACGGGCACCGGCCTGTCCGTCACCAATGTCGCCAGCACGGCATCGGCGAGCTTTGGCGAGGTCACCGTGACGACGCCTGGCGGCACCGGCATCTTCATTGCCGACAATGGCACGGTCACCTTCGGCACAACCCAGGTTACGCTGGGAGCGGCAAGCACCGCCGGCATCGAGTTCCTCGACATCAACGAACATATCAGCTTCGGCACGACCACGATCGACGAGGTTGGCGCCAACCAGACCGGCATCGACTTCAGCGGTTCCTCGAGCGGTTCCTCGACAAGGGCCGATTTCGGCCTGACCACGATCACCGGCACCGGCAGCCTGACCTCGCGCGGCATCGACCTGTCGTCGACGACCGGCAACAAGACCATCACCTTCCTGCGCGGCTCCAGCATTTCCAATGTCGGCGTCGGCGTCGAATTGTCGTCGAGCGGCGCCACCGCGACCTCGGCCAACGCCAACTTCACCTTCGGCGACGGCACGTCCGCCGATGGGCTGCAGTCCTCCATCAGCGCCGCCGCCGGCGGCTACACCGTCAACACGATCGGGCTCGATCCGACGCTCGGCAATTATGATTTCGACGACGTCAACTTCACCGGCGCCGCCCATCTGGCCAGCGCGGTCGGTGGGACCATCATGATTTCCCAGGGCGGTGGCATCGTCCACGCCAACACGGACGGGCTCAGCGCCGACGTGACCACCTACACGGTCGCCGAGGCCGATGCCATGACCGGCACGCTGAACTTCGCCTTTGTCGGCACCGTCGATCTCAGCGGCACCCCGTTCACGCTCGATTCCGGCCAGTCGATCATCGGCTTCGGCAACGGCGCCTCCATCCTCACCTCCGGTACCGTCCAGCCGGTCAATGTCCAGGGCAATCTCGGCGCTACTGGCGGCAACGTCACCGGCGATGAGGGCGTGGTCAAGAGCACGGGCAGCGATACCCTGCATCTGCTCGGCAACAACCAGGTGCGCGACACCGCTTTCGACTTCAGCGGCGGCAGCGGCTCGGTCTTCCTCGGCAACGGGAGCGCGGCTGGCTTCGTCAATACCGGCGGCATCTTCATCGAAGGCGTCACGGTCAGCAATGTCGCCGTGGGCCAGACAGCGTTCAAGGTCGTCGGCCTCGACACCAATTTGTCGATCACCAACAACAACATCAACGTCGCCGGCACGCTGCTCGACGCCAATGGCGGCAGCGGCGACATCACGGTCACGCGTGGCAGCTTGCCCAACAGCGGTCCGGCGGGCACGCTGACCGGCGGCGGCATCAACCTGCAGAACCTGACCGGCACGGTGACCATTGGCGACGGCACGCTGACCAACACCGGCGCGAACACGGCTTTCAATGTCGGCTCGACGACTGCCGGGAGCGGCGGCAGCGCGATCATCTCCTATGCCGGCACCATCAACAGCAACGGCACCGGCGCGGCTGTTTCGATCCAGAGCATGACTGGCGGCTCGGTGACGCTGTCGGGCAACCTGACTGATACCAACGCGGCCGCTGGCGGCAATATCGTCATTGCCGGCAACGACTCGGCCGCGATCACCTTCTCGGGCACCAGCAAGGTGATCAGCTCGGGCGCGACGGACGCCGTCAGCCTGGGTCTCGTTGGCAATTTCCCCGCAGGCACACCGGCCCCCAACACCAATTCCTCGATCAATTTCACCAATGGCGGTCTCGACATAACGACGCCGACCGGCACCGGCTTCATCGCCTTCGGAGATTTTACCACCGGCGCCGTTACGGTCACCGGCACGGGCAACGAGATCAATTCCGGCGCCGACGGTCTTATCTTGTTCGGCGCCAATGTCGGCGCCGGCGGCGTTGCCTTCGACAGCGTCTCGGCCGTATCCACGAGTACCGGCGCTGGTGTGCTGCTTGGAGGTATCAATCTCGGCGGCGACGTCAACATTGGCGGCCTGAGGGATACCGGCTACATCGGCGCTTCATTGATCGGCCTGAGCGGCGCCGGCGTGGTCAATTTCACCGGCAAGACCGATCTCGACGTCAGCTACAGAGGGTTCGATATTGGTGGGCCGCTGGTCGGCACCATAAACATCGCCAATGTCGCCGGATCCACCCTGAACATCGATGGCGCCGAGATCGGTATCGCATTGACGACCTCGAGCGGGACCGTCAACGTTGGCGGGAATGGCGGCAGCGCCAGCATCGGCGCGACGACAAGCACCACTGGTTCAGCGATCACGCTCGCCGGCGGCAATGATCTTGTCCACGCCACACTGAACTACACCGGCTCGATCAACGTCAGCGCGGGTAGCGTCTTGCAAGTCGGCGGCGGCGACTGGAGCGAGCTCAACATGAGCGGTTCGGTCGTTTCGACCTCGGCAGTAGCACTGCCGGGGACAGCGGTCTTCACCTTCAGCGGCAACGCCGAGGGCGTGTACAATATTTCGAGCACGATCAATCATACCGGGAGCGCCGTCGGCGTCTTGTTTGACGGATCGTCCGAGGGAACGGCCACCTTCTCCGGCACCTCGAAGATATTCGACACCAGCAGCGGCGCCAACGGCGCCATCGTCAAGCTCCCCAGCATCGGCCCGACCCAGGGCACGGGCTCGCTCGCCTTTACCGGCGGCAACCTCAAGATCACCACCGCCAGCGGCGCCGGCTTCAGCGCCAGCACCTTCGGCGCCGGCACGATCAGCGTCAGCGGCACCGGCAACACCATCACCACCGGCACGGGAACCGCGCTGAAGCTTGGCGATGCGACGGCGGTCGTGGCCGGGGCGACAGGCGCGACGGTCGGCGCGGACGGCATCAAGTTCGACACGATTTCGACCAATGGCGCGGCGACCGGCATATCACTCAACAATGTCAGCGGCGGCGCCATCGATCTCGGGGCGGTCGACCTGCAGGGCATCACTGGCACCGGCGTCCAGGTTTCCGGCACGCTCGGCTCGACGCTGGATTTCCACAGCCTGAACATCGGGATCGCGGCAAGCGCCACCAACGCCGTCGGCCTCGACCTCAATGGCGCGGCGCTCGGCACGAGCACCATCACGGCCGACGATTTCGATGTCGACGGCGGCAACTCCACCGGTTCGCTCGGCATCGACATGGCCGGCACGACGACAACCGGCACCGGCAAGATCCAGCTCGGTGACCTCCTCAACAACAATCCTGGCCCTGCTGGTCAGACGTCGACCATCACCAAGGTCGCCCAGGGCGTCCAGTTCTCCAGCGCCACCAACGCCAGGCTGGTGTTCGGCGACGGCGGCAGCCCGGCCGAATCGAAGATCGAGACCTTCGGCAACGGCCAGGTCATCCACGCCACCGACACGCTGCCGACATCGGGCGACTACAATTTCAACGACGTCAACTTCAGCGGCGACACGTCGAACCTGTCTTCGTACAAGGTCTACTATGTCACCGCCGATGCCACCGCCCTTGGCGACGGCAGCCTGCTCAATCCGGGCACCTATACCAACGCCCAGGCATCTACCGCCAATGTCATTGTGCTCATCGACAAGAACGTCGACGGCGGCCAGGCGACGATTGACCTCGGCGGTACGTCGTTCCAGCTCGATGACGGGCAGGTACTGCTCGCCTTCAAGAGCGACGACGCGGCCGTCGATGTCTCGCAGCTCGGCGTCGATACCAGCGCCGGCGCTTCGGCTGCGTTCCATTTCACCACCGTGCAAAACTCGCCGATCATCGCGGCACCGGCGGGCATCGACACGCTACGGCCGATCCTGCAGAGCAACACCGCCGGCTCGGTGGTCGATCTGGCGACATCAGGCTCGGGCGTCGTCACCGGCGGCCTCCAGAACCTCATCATCCGCAACACAGGCACCGGCACTGGTGTCGCCGTCAACGCGACGTCCGCCTCCAGTTTCTTCCTCCGCAACAACGACATCGCGGCCGGCGGCAGGGCGCTCGATTTCTCCACATCAGCTGCGCCGGCCAACACGCTTCTGCTTTCGATCGACGGCAATACGCTGAAATCGACGGGATCGGCGCTGGCCGCGTCCTTTGCCGGCCAGAACATCAGCGCGACGGACAACTCGGTCGAGATCCAGTCCTTTGCCGACAACACTGTGCTCGGCGGCACTGGCGGCGGCATCGCCTTCAACAATGTCCGCTTCGACTCCAACGGCGCCGGCGGCACTGTCAGCGCCGGAACGATCGGTGTTGGCTCACCAGGCCCAGGGCGCGTCCAGGGCGACGGCCTCAGCTTCACCAACACCAGCGGCACCCTCGATCTCGGCGCGTTCAGCGTCTTCAACAATGGCGGCACCGGCGTCCTAGCCAACACCAAGACCACCAATTTCACGCTGAACAGCAGCAGCGGCGGCGTCTTCACGGGGAATGGCGCGGCGTTCGATCTCGATCCGCTGACCGTCAATATGGTGGTGACCAGCATCAGTTCAGGCGGCAGCAGCGGCGGCATCATTTTCGACGGCGTCGCCGGTACCTTCACCGTCACCGGCAACACGAGCGTTGCCGCGGCGACGACTGCCGGCATTATGGCGATCAACGCCGGCAACACCGGCGTCTTCACCTTCAACACGGTGACACTGAACAGCGCCGTCACGGCGGGCGGCGGCATTCAGGTGGCGAGCGGTACGCTCAACATCACCGGCCTCGCCAACATTGACACGACCACCGGCGTCGGCGTCTCGCAAACCGGCGGCACGGTCAGCTTCACCGGCGGCGTGACCATCGACACCGCCAGCGGCACCGGAATTGTTGGAACCGGCGGCACGATGGGCATCACAGCTACCGCTGCCGCAGAAACGGTGAGGGCGACCACCGGCCAGGCGATCAATCTCTCTGGCGTCGCCGCCAGCATCGCGCTCGATTCGACCAATTCGGTCGGCGGCGCCAACAATGTCAGGCTGACCAACGTCAGCGGCACGGTCGACCTCGGTTCCGGCGCGCTGAGCGGTGCAACGGGTACGGCGTTCCTGGTTTCGGGCGGTTCGGCCAATATCGATTACAATGGCACCATTACCCACACCGCCAACGCCACCGCGATCGACGTCCAGAACCACACCGGCACCGCCGGCGGCGGCAGCACGATCTCGTTCGACGGCGCCATAACATCGAATAGCTTTAGCGACGGCATCAACCTGGTGGCCAATGGCGGCACCAACGGCACGACGATCAGCTTCACCAACAAGCTGGCGATCGATACCTCAACCAGCGACACCACCGGCTTCAGCGCCACCGGCGGCGGCACGGTTACCGCCACCGGCTCCGGCAGCACGATCAATTCGGGGACCGGCACCGCGCTCGATGTCGAGAACACGAATATCGGCTCGGGGAACCTTGTCTTCCAGAGCATCACATCGAATGGCGGTAGCGCCAACGGCATCATCCTGGTCAATACCGGCACGGCGCTCGGCAATGGCGGCTTGCATGTAAAATTGCTTACGGCTGATCACAGCCGGAACAACTCGCGGCTCGTCATAAGGTTCGGGGACGTAGTCGTCGTATTCAGTAGTCTCGCCTGTCAACACGTTCAATTCAGTGCGCTTCATGATCTTGGCTCCTTATTGCCACTGTGCGGAGATTGTGCCGGCATCGAAGGTGGACGTTCCCGCAATGGTGGTGGCCCTTACGCGGTCCAGAGTTCCGGGAAGCACAACTGTCCCGTTGGCCGATATCATGTAGACAGAATTGGAAAG
>NZ_RZRW01000232.1:0-8586 GCF_003998745.1 Mesorhizobium sp. M7A.F.Ca.US.014.04.1.1
CCGCTGGGGTAGGTGACGCCCCATTGCGCCCACTGCGACAGCGGCCGCTTGTTGGTGCGACCGGTCTGATCCCACGGCATGTCTTCGGGCACGCGGACTTCCTGGATCCAGGGCTGGTCGCGTTTCCAGCCGCGCGACAGCACCTTGTTGGCAGTGGTCATGATCACATCAGGCACGCTGCCGCGCAGGTCGATCTTGCCGTCGCCGTCGCCGTCGACGCCGCGTGCCAGATAGTCGGAGGGCAGGATCTGCGTCTGGCCGATCTCGCCGGCCCAGGCGCCCCTGACATCGGCCGGCAGCACGCCGCGATCGATCAGTTCCAGAAGCGGCACCAGCTGTTGCCGGAAGAGCTGCGGCCGGCGGCAATCATGGGAAAGCGTCACCAGGGCGCTCAGCGTGTGGAAGTCGCCCTGCACGGCGCCGAAATCGGTCTCCAGCGCCCAGAAGGCGGCGATGATCGGCGCCTGGACGCCGAACTGCTGGTCGGCGCGGGCGAAGACATCCGCGTATTTCTTCATGTTCGCCGCACCTTGCTTCAGGCGATAGGCCGAGATCATCCGGTTGGAAAACTCGACAAAGGTTTGGGTGAAGACGCCCTGGGCGCGGTCGCGCGCCAACACCTTGTCATCTAAGGTTGCCGCTTCAAGGGCGTCGAGACCCACTGCACCTACGCCGGCCGCCTTGGCTTCCGCGGCGACGCCCTGCTTCCAGGATTCGAAGTCGCCGCCGCATTCCTGCGCCATCGCCGGCAAGGCCGTGGCGCACAGGGTCAGCGCAGCCGCGAGGACTTTGGAACGCAGTCGCATCAGCTTCCTTTCGAAACGAACAGGGGGTCATTTGTTGTGCTCCCCCCCGGGAAGCCCAACGCCCTGAATTACCGGCGGTTGCACTCTTTCCCGCTGGCTGTGTCGAAAAGCAGGCGGCAGGCCCGGTGTCAACGGTGTTCTGCGGCAGCTTCTCTGCTGGAGTGATTTGATGCAGGGCAGTGCTGCCGTTGCACCGGTTCAACGGAAGCTCTGCTGGAGTGATTTGATCCAGGGCGGTGCTGCCGTTGAACCTGACGTCAACGGGTGTTCTGCCGCAGCCATTTGTTCCAGGCGGCTTCGCTGCCGTTGAAGACGTTGATGTCGGACTTGCCGGTCATGCCGGGAACGATGCCGGTTCCGGTGTACTGCCAGAAGGTGAAGGGGTGGCTGCCGTATTTCTCACGCGGATGGCCGGCGACGGAACGCAGCCAGTAGGGATAGCCGCGGAACCCTGACAGCCCGTTGTCGTCGAAGAAGTCGACGGAAGTGTAGATGATCGGCTTCTTGCCGTAATGGCGTTCGACGATTTCGAGGAAGGTGGTCATCTCCGCGCGCACCGTGGCGGCGTCGGGACGCAGCCTGCAGGTCGGCGATTGCGGGTTCCATTCCATATCGAGGACCGGCGGCATCGCCGAGCGATCGACGGGGACGTTGCGGATGAACCAGCGCGCCTGAACGGCAGCCGGGGTGCAGAAATAATAGAAATGATAGGCGGCTCGCGGAATCCCGTTGGCCTTCGTGCGCGCCCAATGCTCGCTGAAATACTCGTCGAAACGGTCGCCGCCCTCGGTCGCCTTGATGAAGGCGAAGGAGATGCCGCTGGCCCTGGCAGCCGGCCAGTCGACCGAGGTCTGGTATTTGGAAACATCGGTGCCGTGGACGGCATAGTTCCACGGCGCGCCGCTCTCCCATTCATGCGGCTTGGAGTCGGCAAAGCGCGGCGCGCGCACGGCAACCGTCGGGCTGCTCGAAGCGGATGGCGACAGCGGCGAGAGATCGTCGACGGTCGAGCAAGCACCAAGCAGCGCTAGCATGATCAGGCCCGCAAGACGGCGCATCGCAATTCCCGAGCCGGATTCAGCCGGTCGCTGATGGGTCTCTACACTGATGGCCTGCTTTGTGATCGGGCCCCCTCCGAACGATCGCCCCACAGCATCGCTCAGCATATCCTGTGATCGCCGATCATGGTTGATAATCCGTTGATGGCGCTCGACAAGCATTGTGATTTGCGGAAGCAATGGCGGCAAATCGATGACATAAGGGTCGCGCAGGGCCCGGAGGAAATAAATGCGGATCGTGGTCAAGATCGTCAAATGGCTGCTTGGCCTGATCGTCCTGGCGGTCGCAGCACTTTTTGCCTGGCTTTATATCGCGCCACCGGAGTTGATCAGGGTCGGCTCGGGCTACTCGGCCAAGATCGTCTGTTCGAACGTTTTTATCGCCGGCCGCGATCCCAATGAGGTGCTGGCCGTCGACGTGCAGGCACCCGGGCATCCCCTGCTGCGGTTAATGCGGGTTTCGGTGGACAAGAACAGGGGAACGGTGTCTGCCGGCCTGTTCGGTTTCCTCGGCAAGAGCGTCGCCGTAGCCCGCGACGGGCTTGGCTGCGCTTCGGTTCCGGACGGCGACGTAGGAAAGGTGCGGCGGACCGCGATCCAAGCGGAGCCGTCCGCAGTCACCATGGGCGACCTGTGGCCGGAAGGCGAACGGGTCGAGGCATCACAGGATCCGGTTGTTGCCAAGCTGCTGGATGATGCGGCGCTGATCGGCACCGGCATGCGCGCGGTGGTGGTGGTCAAGAATGGCCGTGTCGTCGCCGAGCGCTACGGCGATGGCTTTTCCGCCAGGACGCCGCTGCTCGGCTGGTCGATGACCAAAACAGTGAATGCCGCCATCGTCGGTACGTTGGTCAAGGACGGCAAGATGGCTTTCGACAACAAAAACCTGTTCGCGCCGTGGAAGGCGGACGGCCGCGCCGCGATCAGCCTTGCCGACATGATGGCGATGTCGAGCGGGCTGGAGTTCAACGAGGATTATGGCGACGTCGCCGACGTCACGCGCATGCTCTATCTCGAACCTGACATGGCGGGCTTTGCCGAATCCAAGCCGCTGGCTGCAGAGGTCGGCAAACAGTTTTCCTATTCGAGCGGCACGGCGGTGATGCTGTCGCGCCTCTGGCAGGACGCGGTCGGCGACAAGGCCAGGGCGCTGACGTGGCCGCGCACGGCGCTATTCGAGCCGCTCGGCATGCACAGCGCGGTGCTTGAAACGGACGAGCAGGGCACCTTCGTCGGCTCGTCCTATCTCTACGCGACCGCGCATGACTGGGCGCGCTTCGGCCAGTTCCTGCTGCAAGGCGGGGTGTGGAACGGCAACCAGATCCTGCCGGCCGGTTTCGTCGACTGGATGCGCGAGCCGGCATCCGCCTCGAAGGTCTACGGCAAGGGCCAATTGTGGATCGAGGCCCCGGGCGATGAGGAAAACCCCGGCGCCGGCGTCGCGGCAGGCCTGCCCAAGGACACGTACTGGATGGAAGGCCATGACGGGCAGACGGTTGCCATCATTCCCTCGGAGCAGTTGGTGGTGGTGCGGCTGGGGCTGACGCCTGCCAAGCTTGGCTATCGGCCGCAGACGATGGTGGGGGCGCTGATGAAGGCGCTGCATTAAGGTGCATTGACATTCAGGTGAGGTCGGCCTGCAAATGGCGGTTTCACCTTGGCTAGCCGCGCGGCCCGATAACCGCCAGCCAGGCATAGCCGCGATAAAGCGTGCCGAAACGGAAGCTTGCGCCGGTTCGCCGAGATTCCGATTCCAGCACTTCGCGCAACGATTCACGCGGCGCGACGTGGAATTTTTTCAGCCAGCCGCGCAGCAGCGCACGGAACCAGCCGGGCAGCCCTTCCTGCTGGCCGAAATCGACGATGTGCAGCGAACCGTTCGGCGACAGGGCGGCAAGTGCCGCCGATACTGTTTTTTCCCAGCCGGGGATCATCGACAGCGAATAGGACACGAAGACACGGTCGAAGCGTTCGACATCGAAGAGTGCCCGGGCATCGAAATCGGTGGCATCGCCCCTAGCCAATATGACGCGACCGGACAGGCCCTCGCGGTCGATCGCCTTTCCGGCCGTCTCCAGCATTTCGGCCGAAATATCGAGGCCGAAAAAGCGCGCGTCGGGATAGTGACGGGCGGCGAGGATGACGTTGCGGCCGGTGCCGCAGCCGAGTTCCAGCACGGTGCCACCGGCAGGCACGTCGAGCCCCGAGATCATTGGGTCGCGGCCGAGCAGGTAGTATTTGCGGGTCAGGTCGTAGATGTGGCGCTGCCAGCGGTAGACGCCGTCCATCAGTTCGGCATGATTGGCCTTGAATTCGGGGCTGGCCGGCAGCTCGCTGCTGCTCATGCCGCGCGCTTTACGTAGAGATGGAAGCCGCCATAGATGGCCGAGCGGTCGCGGGCCGAAAATTCCCGCGAAGCCTGGTCCTGATAGTCCCATTGGTCGAGCAGCGAACTGGAGACGCGACCCGGCAGCAGGCTGGGCTCGGCGGCGGTGCGGAAGATGACGCGGGCGCCGGCCGAAGCCGTGCGGGTGATTTCCGCCCACAGCGCGTTGAGCTGATCGTCGGTCATCCAGTCCTGTGCGTCGAGCAGGACGAAGCGGTCGACCGCGCCTGCATCCTTGCCGGCGAGAAACTCGATCAGATTGGCATGGTGGATGGCGACGCGGCCGACATTGCCGCGGATGGTCTCGTAATTCTGCTTTTCGAGATAGGCGGGCAGGGCGGCCTCGCCGGGGTTCGGATAGCGGCGGGCAAAGGCCTGCCAGGCGAAGTAGTTATTCTCCAGCGGAAAATCGCAAGCGAGTTTTTCCAGCCGGGCTTTCAGCACGCTGGCCATGGTGCCGTCGCCAGAAGTGATCAGCGAATCGTACTGCGCCGGTGGAATGCCGAGGCCGAACAGCGAAGCCTTGCGCGACGTCGCCCATCTCAAAAGCTTGTTGTCGAAGACCGGCGCCAACTCCTCGTTGAAGAAGCGGCGCTGCTCGCCGATGTTCCTGGCCTGCATGATGCCGGCTGGGTCGACGCCGAAGAATTTTCCCGTGCGATGGCCCATGGCGATGAACAAGCCGAGCAGGCCGGTCTGGTAGAAATTGCGGTCGAACACAGTGATGCGACGGCGCCCGCGCCAGTTGCGGCGCTCCCAGTAGTGACGGCTGACAGGATCGAGATGCGGCGCGATGAAACGGTCATACGCTTTCGAATTGTGGCTGGTGTCGGCGGCGCCGAAGAAGCGGAACAGATCGCCCTGCGATGGCAAATGGCGCACCGCCTCCAGCTTCATGCGGTTCAGCGCGATGTGCGCGGTGTTGAGGTCGACGGCGTCGACCCGGGCCGGCGAGCGCGTGAGGTAGGCCAGGATGTTGCAGCCGCCGGAGGCGATGGTGACGACGCGGTGGCCCTGGCCAAGCTGCATCGCCTCCATGTCGACATCGGGGTCTTCCCAGATCTGCGGATAGACGAGGCCGGAGAACAGGAAGGCGAACAGCCGCTCCGAAATGCCGGCCTTCGACAGCGGGCGGTTCTGATAGACGGCCTTTCCAACTTCCTTGCCGCGGCGAAAAACCAGATCTGCGGAAACGTCCGTCATGGCAAGATGATTCCCCATTTGCTTTGCCGCAAGCGGGTAGCGCAGGCTCATGACAGGCCGGTGACAGCCGGTTGACGCCGGTCGATCCTTGCTGATCTCGATAATGTCTTCGAAAGTGCGGCGGTGCGCGTCTCGACATGGACCGCGCGCTTTTTCATCGAATCTGATTGCAAATAGTCATACGTCGGCCGGCTTCGGCAAGCAGGCCAACAGGACCAGTGCGCTCGATGAAGGGGTAGAGTTGCGAAGCCCGGTTGGAAGTTGTGTCGCCACAACGCTATATTCCGTGAACTGAATGTACGACAGCAGCAAGCTATACTCGACAGTCAGGAAGCCGCGCATGCTTGTCTTTTGGCGAGTCGGCATCCAGGCTGCGACATTGTCGTGGCAGAAATATTCCGGGGGTCGCCATTTCCCGATTTCACCCCCGCCAGCGGGACGATGCCGCCGGAGGGCCGATATACGAAGAGGTCTGTCGCCAGATCGGCAATCTTTTTATCTGAAGATGGTTCGTCCTTCTAGCCCTCTTTTTTGCGAAAAACTTCGTTTATCCCACGGTTTGATTTGATTGCATCCATTAATTTTGGAATCTGGTCCCAATATTCGCTGTAAGAAAAGCAATCTATTAGTTTACTGAACGCATACCACGTGTTTATTTTTTCCGGATCGTCTTTATTTTTGTTTTGGAAAATTGATTGTGCTTCTATGGATAGTTTTTCAAGATGCTCTTCCAGGGAATTGAATTCCCAGTCATCTAAATTCCCATCACCGGTTCTTCTAAGAGATTGTTCCTCCGAAATTCTCCCCGACACTTTAGTGATTTTCATAGCAGTTTTTATAATTTCATCTTCGCTTTTAGCCGTATGAAGGGCAAGGACGGTCACGAGATTCAGCATTTCGCTATGTCTAAACAAAATTGAACGTCTAGGAATTTCTCTTGTTTCTTGAACTCTCTCCATCTCTTTCACTGTTTCCTTGGAAACCAGTTCTTCGTCCTCGCTGGATACGAAGGCTAAAAAGCGCGATGGCGAATATGCGTAGAACAACTGGCCAGTCGCTTCGAAAAACTCGTGCCTGAGTTCAGGCCTTGGTCCCAGGGTCTTGCCATCATGTCGTGCCCACCAGTCTTCTTTGTTATCGTCAGTGACAAAAAGGACCGGAAGCTGAGCCGACTTTGCCTTGTCCTTCATTTCAGCCCAAATCAGATAATCGCCCGGACGGCCTTTGTCTTTATAACCGGGGGGGATTTTCGCATCGAAACGTCGCAGCGCTTCTTTCCGTCGCTGTTCGATGTCGACTGGTTGCTTCCCTACCTTTCCATCGAAGATGTCAGTAACGTCCTTGAAAACCGATAGAGCTTCAGGAAGCTGCTTTACGGCAGTTTCAACTTCAAGGGTCAGGCGCTCGAAGAACTTGCCGATCTCGTCCATAGAGGATCCTTGGGGCCAAGGATCGAATCTGGAGAACGCGCCAATTGCCCCTTCGACCTCATTGCGTTTCTTTAGCAGCTCATCTTTTAGCTTCTGATATGCCGCTCTATTGGTCGAATCAGCATCGCGCCCGTCTGCCTGGAACTCTGCACCGGCCTGATGAGGCAACCACAGTCTATCCCCAAATGACCTAAATGCAGCAAGGACTTCCGCCCGTCTAGCGGGCATAAATCTGAATAGGTGTAATAAGACATTTGTATCCGGGACCAGAAGTCCCGTCTTCCAGATCTTGTCTAATTCCTTTTTGGTGGGCTCGTAAAACCCATGAAAAATCTTCCGCATCCAACCCCCCGGAGTCGAAGCCATTACAACATCGCTGTGAACATTGAAGCAAGCGAGACTTGTAGAGAAATGCCTTTCGAAACCTTTTCTTACCGTGTGAACGGCTCGCTATTGTCGAATGGTAGCGTATAGCGGAATCCTGAATGGTTGCGGTCCCACGTGCCCTAGAATGTCAGAATGCTCCGATGGTGCGGGGAAGTAGGAGGTGGCGATCACAGCCGCTATCATCTGCGCAATAGCCTACTAGGCTAGCATCGCCGCCGAATAGCTGGTGATAAATGCGGCCGGGAGGCGCGAGCCAGTCAAGCGGTTTCAGGCCTTGCCAAATCCCCCCGGCGTCGGCGTCGTCAGGATGACGGCGTCGCCGGCCTGCAACATGGTCTGGTCGCAGGCTTTCAGCAGGTCGATCGTGCCGTCCTTGCGGCGGATCTTGGTCGAGCCGACCTCGCCGTCGCCGCCTCCGTCCAGCCCTTGCGGCGGCCGGTTGCGGTGCGAGGACAGGATCGCGCATTCCATCTTTTCGAGGAAGCGGATGGTGCGTTTGGTGCCGTCGCCGGCGCTCCATCTGCCCTTGCCGCCGGAATCTTTCCGGATGTGGAAATCCTCGAGCAGAACGGGAAAGCGCAGCTCCAGCACTTCGGGATCGGTGAGGCGCGAATTGGTCATGTGGGTGTGGACGCCGGAGGTGCCGGCAAAGCCGCGGCCCGAGTTCATCCGGCCGGCCGGCGAGCCGGAGCAGATCGTCTCGTAATATTGATACGTCTTGTTGCCGAAGGTCAGGTTGTTCATCGTGCCTTGGGCGTTGGCCATGGCGCCCATGGCGCCGAACAGCGCGTTGGTGACATGCTGCGAGGTCTCGACATTGCCGGCGACGACGGCGGCGGGGTAGGCGGGTTTCAGCATGCAGCCATCGGGAATGATGATGTTGATGGGCCGCAGGCACCCGGCATTCATCGGGATCATATCCTCGACCATGACGCGGAAGGCGTAGAGCACGGCGGCGCGGGCCACCGGCTCGGGCGCGTTGAAATTGTTCTTCATCACCGGCGAGGTGCCGGTGAAGTCTACCGTCGCCTCGCGCTTTTGCCGGTCGACCGTGATCTTCACCTTGATGATCTGGCCGGTGTCGGTCGGGTATTCGTACTCAGAACTATCCGGCAGCCGCTCCAGCACGCGGCGCACGCTTTCGGCGGCATTGTCCTGGACATGGCCCATATAGGCCTCGACGACATCGAGGCCGAAATGGGCGACCATCTTGCGCAGTTCGGCTACGCCCTTTTCGTTGGCGGCGATCTGCGCCTTGAGGTCGGCGATGTTCTGGTGCGGATTGCGGGCCGGATAGCGGGGATCGGTGAGCAGCG
>NZ_RZRW01000233.1:0-8491 GCF_003998745.1 Mesorhizobium sp. M7A.F.Ca.US.014.04.1.1
GCGGGGGTGCCCGCCGCTGAGGTCCCGGCGGCTCCCGCCGCAGTGCCCCAGGCAACGGCACCGGCCGCACCGGCCGCGGACGCGCCGGCTGCGGCCGGTCCGGTCGCACCGTCTTTCGACGTCGTGCGCGTTGAAAGCAATGGCTCGATTGTCGTCGCCGGCAATGCGGCGCCCAACGCCAAGGTCGAAATCCTCAATGGCTCGACGGTGCTTGGCTCGACGGTCGCTGGTCCCGATGGCGCCTTCGTTATCATTCTCGATGATCCGCTGAAGCCCGGCGATTATACGATCGCGCTGCGCGCGACCACCGGTGACGTCGTAACGCCCTCGGTGCAGACCGCCGTCGTTTCGGTTCCCAAGGATGCGGCCGGCCAGGTGCTGGCCATGGTCGAGGAGCCGGGCAAGCCGGCCGAATTGCTGACCGTTCCCGCACCCGAGACAAAGCCGGCTGCTCCGGCCGCCGCGCCGGCTGCTCCCACAGCCGAAGCCCCCGCAACCGCTCCGGCGCCAGCCGCCCCAGCGCCAGCCGTGGTCGACGCAACACCGGCTCCTGCAGCGCCGGCGACGCCGCCCGCTGCAGGCGTGACCGAGCCCAAGATCGTCGTCGAGGCGGTCGAGATCGACGGCAGCAAGATCTTTGTCGCCGGCCTCGCCGATGCCGGCCGCAAGGTGCGCGCCTATGCCAACGACATCCTGCTCGGTGACGCGCAAACTTCGACGGACGGTCATTTCCTGGTCGAGGCGACGCGCGACGTTCCGGTCGGCAGCTACACAATCCATGTCGACGGCCTCGATGCCGACGGTGTGACAGTTGTGGCCCGCGCGGCCGTACCGTTCGAGCGTGAGCCCGGCGAAGCGATCGCCGCCGTGGCACCCTCGGCGCCGAAGCCCGTTCAGCCCAAGCCGGCCGCACCTACCGCCGCCGAGGCACCGGCCGCGGCCACGACGCCTGCTCCCGCCACCGAGGCTCCGGCCGTTATGGCGGAGGCGACGCCGCCAAGCGATGTGCCCGAGACGGTGGCGCCCAAGCTTGAACATGCCGACGGCGCCGTCATCATCCGCCGCAACGACACGCTGTGGCGGATCTCGCGGCGCGTCTATGGCCACGGCGTACGCTTCTCGACCATCTACCTCGCCAACCAGGACCAGATCAGTGATCCCGACCGCATCTGGCCGGGCCAGGTGTTCAAGGTCCCGGAAAAGTCGAAGGAAGGCGAAGCCGCCGACCTCAAGGCCATGGGCGAGCAGGCAACGACAGCGCCCGCCAAGACGGAGTAGGGTTTGAGCGCCGACGGTTGAGCGCAATCTCCCCCTTGTGGGAGATGCCCGGCAGGGCAGAGGAGGGCGCTGTCTCGCCAGCCTGTCGGCCAAATCCGGTCGAGCTACCTTACGGCTGCTCGTAATGCTTTGATCGTGGAAAGTCGCGATCCTTCGCGCCCCTCTCTGTCCTGCCGGACATCTCTCCCACGAGGGGGAGATTGGCGGTTCCGGCGCTCTGCCCATAGGGTTAGCTTGCCCCGTGCCCGTTCATCGTCTATCGCCGATGAACGATGGCAGAATCCCTGATGGAAACAAACGCATCATGCGGCGGTCCGGACAGCCGTGCGGTCGCCGCCCGACTTGCAGCGCTTTCCCATCCGGCGCGGATCGAAATCCTGAAACACCTATCGACGAGCAGTTCCTGCTGCTGCCGCGAGGTCGTCGACCGCTTAGATCTGGCGCAGTCCACCGTGTCACAACATCTGAAAATACTGGTCGAAGCCGGGCTGGTTCGCTTCGAGCCCGATCGCCAGCGCTCGCGCTATGCGATCGACCATGCCGCGCTCGCCGATGTCTCCGCATCGGTGGCCGCTCTCGTCAATTCCTGCTGCTCCGGCCGCTGAAATAAGAAGAAGGCACAAGAAATGGCCGAAAAAACCGTCTCCGACTCCTCGACTTTCAAGACGCTGCTCAATTTGTGGCCTTACATGTGGCCAGCGGATCGCGCCGATCTGAGAGCCCGGGTCACATGGGCGACGCTGTTGCTGGTCGTCGCCAAGCTGACGCTGGTCGCCGGTCCCTATTTCTTCAAATGGGCGACCGACGCGCTGGCCGGCGACGCCAAATCGGCGCCGCCGCTGCCGAGCTTCCTGCTGGCGCCCGTCATGCTGGTCGTCGCCTACAATGTCGTGCGCCTGGTGCAGCTTGGCTTCAATCAGTTGCGCGACGCGCTGTTTGCCCGCGTCGGCCAATATGCCGTGCGCCAGCTCGCCTTCCGTACTTTCGTTCACATGCACCAACTGTCGCTGCGCTTCCATCTCGAGCGCCGCACCGGCGGCCTGTCGCGCATCATCGAGCGCGGCACCAAGGGCATCGAGACGATCGTGCGCTTCATCATGCTCAACACGGCGCCGACCATCCTCGAATTCGCGCTGACCACGGGCATCTTCGCCTACACCTATGGCTGGAAATATGTGGTCGTCGTCGCGGTCACCGTCTGGGTCTATGTCTGGTTCACGGTCCGCGCCAGCGACTGGCGCATCTCGATCCGCCGCGACATGAACGACAGCGATACCGACGCCAACACCAAGGCAATCGACTCGCTGCTCAACTACGAGACGGTGAAATATTTCAACAATGAGGGCATGGAAGCCGAGCGCTTCGACCGCTCCATGGCACGCTACGAGGTCGCCGCGACGCGCATCTGGACCTCGCTTGGCTGGTTGAATTTCGGGCAGGGCATCATCTTCGGCCTGGGCACCGTCATCGTCATGTGCATGTCGGCGCTCGAAGTGCAGGCCGGCACGCAGACGGTCGGTGACTTCGTCTTCATCAACGCCATGCTGATGCAGCTGTCGGTGCCGCTCAATTTCATCGGCTTCATCTACCGCGAAATCCGCCAGGGGCTCACCGATATCGAGCAGATGTTCGATCTGCTGGATGTGCCGCAGGAGATCGTCGACAAGCCGGATGCCAGGCCAATCGCGGTCAGCGCCGGCAAGGTCGAGTTCCGCGACGTGCACTTCTCCTATGACCCGAACCGGAAGATCCTGAAGGGCATCAGCTTCGAGGTGCCGGCCGGCAAGACCGTCGCCATTGTCGGGCCTTCGGGTGCCGGCAAGTCGACCATCTCGCGGCTTCTGTTCCGCTTCTACGACGTGCAGGGCGGCCAGGTGCTGATCGATGGCCAGGATATCAGGGACGTGACGCAGGAGAGCCTGCGCGGGGCGATCGGCATGGTGCCGCAGGACACCGTGCTGTTCAACGACACCATCGCCTACAACATCCGCTATGGCCGCATCGGTGCCAGCGAGGAGGATATGCGCAAGGCGGCCGAACTCGCTCAGATCGGCCCGTTCATCGAGCGATTGCCTGACGGCTACAAGTCGATGGTCGGCGAACGCGGGCTAAAACTTTCGGGCGGCGAGAAGCAGCGCGTGGCAATCGCCCGCACCATTTTGAAGGCGCCGCCGATCCTGATGCTCGACGAAGCGACCTCGGCGCTCGACAGCCACACCGAACAGGAGATCCAGGCCGCGCTCGATCTGGTCAGCCGTGGCCGCACCACCATCGTCATCGCTCACCGCCTGTCGACGGTGATCACGGCCGATGAGATCATCGTGCTGCAGGACGGCCAGATCGCCGAGCGCGGCACCCATGCCGAGCTGATGCGCAAGCATGGCCTCTACGCCTCGATGTGGGACCGCCAGCGCGAGGCGACCGAGGCCGAAGAGCGGCTGCGCTTGGCTCGCGAAGGCGACGAACTTGGTGTCATCGTCCGCCGGCGCACGTCGGAGGTGAATTGAAGGTTCGGCGTGTGATCTGATTTTTGCACTTGATCTCAACTTAAGTTGAGATTGTAGGCCGTTCCTGGAGCCCAAAAAACACCATGATCCAGGAACGGAGCAATCGAAATGAGCAAGATAAATCAGACTGTTAACGGCGGCAGCGTGTTCAGGGTGGACAAATTCGTCGTCCCGGCCGGCGCCCGCGAGGAGATACTCGCCAAGGTCAGGACAACGCATGAATTGCTGCGCCTGCAGCATGGCTTCGTGCAGGATTTCCTGCTCGAGCAATTCTCCGGGCCGGGCGAATTCAACCTCGTCACCATCGTCGAATGGGAAAGCCAGGCGGCCGTCGACAATGTCGTGCCGATCGTCAAGGCCGCGCACGAGCGCATCGCCTTCAACCCGCAGGAGACGATCGCCCGGCTCGGCGTTCGCGCCGACATCGCCAACTATCAGAGGGTTCCCGGGCTGTAGCAAGGCTGTTACGGCCAGCCGATGCCAGGTGCCGGCGCTTCGACGCTGAACACCTGGCCGGTGCGGGCGTCGCTGACCATATGCTCGAAGCCGCGCCATTCGGCGGCGAGAATGAACAGCGTTTTCCTGTCGGTGCCGCCCAGCATGCAGGCAAAGCAGCCGCGATCGACGGTCACTGTCTGCAGCACCTCGCCGCCTTCACGCACCCGCACGCAACGCTTGTTGGGAACATCCGCATACCAGGCCGCCCCTTCGGCATCGAGGCAGATGCCGTCGGGATAGCCGTCGAGGTCGGCCCAGACCCTTCGGTTGGCAAGGCTGCCGTCGGCGGCAATGTCGAAGGCGGTCAGCCGATTGGCATGGGATTCCGCGACAATCAGCGTCTTGTTGTCCGGGCTCACTGCCATGCCGTTGGCAAAGGCGATATTTTCCGCCACCTGCCGGACCGCGCCGTCCGGCGTGATCAACACGATGGTGCCGGGGCTGAAATGCTCGCCAGAAGCCGGCGCCGGTCCGCCGCCATTGACATAGGTGTTGCCGCGCCCGTCGACGACGATCTCGTTCCAAGGGCTTTTCGACAGGTCACGCAAATCGGCGCGAGTGACGAGGCTCCCGTCGGCCTCCTGTCGTAGCAGCAGCCCTTCGCGGCCGGAGATGACGAGCAGGCGGCCATCCGGCAGCCAGTCAATGGAGTAGGGCAGGACAGCCGGTACGGTGAGCATGACCTCGCGGTTGCCGTCGGCATCGACGGCGATAATCTCGCCGGTGCCCCAGTTGCAAAGCCACAGCCGTCCGTCATGCCAGCGCGGCGACTCGCCGAAAGCGAGACCGGCAGTGACGAGATGCGCTTGGGGGGCAGGTGGTTTCTGCATGTAGGGGACTCCTTGTTGAGTGCGTCAGCATCGCCAAATGGTCCATGATGGCGCTGTCTCACCAAGGACGGGCGAGGCAGCGGTCTGCCGACAGGCACAGAACCGATAATTTTGGTTTGGCTGCTCTTTGCTGAGTTCGCGACGAAGCCTCGAGGTCAGTTTTTGGAGTGTTCTTCAAACTATCGGTTGAAGTGTTCTTCAAAATATTGGTAAGACGCAGTGAAAATGAATTTCAAGCGCCTTTTTATCCACTTTTCCAAGTGATATTCTGCTGACAGACTCTGATCTACCGGTATTGCTTTCCTCCGGGTAAGAAGGCTTTGGAATGTTCGGAATTTTTTCGCGAAAGAAAAGGCTGCAGCAGTCGACAACGATTTCGGCGCACCAGCCGGAGCAACCGACGGCCAGTCCGCGCGTGACTTCAATTGTTGTCCCGTTTTCAGCAGTCGAGCGCGCCGCTAAGGAAAACTACGTTGCTGACCTCGTGACTGCAGTCATGGATTTCGTGACCGCAATGTTTGATCAGGGCCTCTACAAAGATCACGAAATACCGCCGTCAGCGAGGCAGTTTTTTCACGCTTACCTATACGGGATGGAAGTGGCTAATGGCGGCCATAGCCAATTTATTCACAATTACCGTGATCACCTCGATAAAGTCACCTCGGATGTGCATTTGGCTTTGGCTGGAATGCGAGCAGAAAACCATTTAGCTATTTTGAAACAGATGGTTGCTTGGGTCCGGGAACATCCCAAGGAAGCGGAGGAACAGACTGGATTCGAAGGTGGCCGCGCTGATTTCCTTGATGGACTCGACGATCTTTTTTACAAGGAGGAAGACAGCGTCCCGATGCTTGCCCGCGCAGTGGGTTGGATAGCCTCCTGGCCTGAACTGGAGATTGTCGACGATGCCGAATGCCAGGAGGCCACTCTTGACATTGTGATGGCCAACTCCAGGCGCGAACCTCGATTGCGCCATCGTTCGGTGTTCCATCTGAAAGCAGTGATGACGAGCCGACTTGAAGTGGGCATCGGGCTCGCCTGTGCAGCTTTGCCGCAGCCCGAGGTTAAGCTCGGGCTCGGCAAAGGACGGATGTTGGACATAGATGGCGAGAAGCAGATGACATTTCCGGTCGTAACCAACGCCGGCAGGGTGCGTTTGTGCGTAGTCACGCCAACGCATGCGGCTGCATACCAGTACCTGGCTGCTGATGGTACAGAACTGCAACTCGACCTCGGACCGGTCGATAGCGTTGATGAGTTACTTGGCGAAGGTGCTCCACGTGTCGGTCTGAAGCTGTCGCATGTCGGCGCTGATTCAATAGCGACAGTCATCGAACTGGCTGATGAATACGGGGCACCAGCAGCCCTCGACCTTCTTTTGCGCAGGGCTGGAATTGATACGGCAGGAGCAGTTGCTTTGCCATCGATGCTGATTCCGAGCGAGGGAGGATCGGTCGTCAGTTGGACAGTTGCTGCTGACGGTAGACTGCTGTTTTTGGTGTCCTCTCCCAACGGGAGCGCGCTCTTGAGGTCGGGCGCCGAAGATCCGCTGGCGGATGCCCATAGGCTTGAGATCGAAGAACATTTTGTGCGCGCCGAAGCCGATGGTGCCAACTGATCTGGGCTGATTGTCTCGAAATTCTGACGCCAGTGGCACAGGCATGCGAGCCGGTCGCGACCTCACGAACGCGGAGCGTTCGGCTATCCTGAGGCGACAGGCCCTTGCCCGTTCGCCCGCGCCGCCGATTGTTGCGTTGCGGCGAGGGGGGCTTTCGGCTATTGAGGCCGGACTTGAAACGGAGCCTGTTTTTAGCTGATGAGCCTTGTCGATACGGTCAAGAACGCGTTCGTACCGATCCATCGCGAAGGCTATCCCTTCATCGCGGCCTTTGGCGCGGCGACGCTTTTCCTCGGCTATTTCTCCTCGGTCCTGTTCTGGATCGGTCTGATCCTGACGGCCTGGTGCGTTTATTTCTTCCGCGATCCCGAGCGCGTCACGCCGGTCGACGACCGCTTGGTGGTCAGCCCCGCCGACGGCATCATCTCGGCGGTCGGGCCGGCCGTGCCGCCGCGCGAACTCGGCCTCGGCAATGTCGAGATGACCCGCATCTCGGTGTTCATGAATGTCTTTTCCTGTCACGTGAACCGCGCCCCGGTACGCGGTCGTATCGTCAGGATCGAACACCGGCCCGGAAAATTCCTCAACGCCGAACTCGACAAGGCCAGCACCGAGAACGAGCGCAACGGCCTGGTCATCGAAAGCCCCAACGGCACGATCGCCGCCGTCCAGATCGCCGGCCTGGTGGCGCGGCGGATCGTCTGTTGGGCCGAGGCGGGCGGCTCGATCGGCACCGGCGAGCGTTTCGGCTTGATCCGCTTCGGCTCGCGCGTCGATGTCTTCCTGCCCTTGACCGCCACGCCGCGCGTTGCCGTCGGCCAGACAGCGGTCGGCGGCGAAACCGTGCTGGCCGAATTCGGCGGTGTCGCCGGCACACCCCTCGTGCGGATTTCCTGAGCCGTGGGCACGCAGTATAAGAAGTTCGAGGCCCATGCCAGCGGCGGTCCGCGCATCCGCGAGATCCCGATGCGCATGGTGCTGCCCAACCTCGTCACCGTGCTTGCCATCTGCGCCGGTCTGTCGGGCATCCGCTTCGGCTTCGAAGGCCGCTTCGAGCCGGCCGTGGTGATGGTGCTGCTGGCCGCTTTCCTCGACGGCATTGATGGCCGCTTGGCGCGGATGCTGAAGGCAACCTCCAAATTCGGCGCCCAGATGGATTCGCTGGCCGACATCGTCACTTTCGGCGTCGCCCCGGCTTTGGTGCTTTATGCCTTCCTGCTCGACCGTGCCGGCTCGCCGGGCTGGATTGCGGCCTTGCTGTTCGCCATCGCCTGCGGGCTAAGGCTCGCCCGCTTCAACGTGCTCGACGACGAGAAGGCCGACCGCCCGATATGGCAGTCCGAATATTTCGTCGGCGTGCCGGCGCCGGCTGGTGCTGTGCTGGTGATGCTGCCGCTCTATCTCTATTTCCTGCGCACAGGGCTGGAGCCCAGTCGTCCAGCGGCCTTCGTCGCCACCGGCTTTACCATACTGGTCGCCTTCCTGCTGGTCAGCCGGCTGCCGGTCTATTCCGGCAAGAGCCTGAAAATCCCGGGCGACAGGGTGTTGCCGATCATCCTGGGTGTCGTGCTCTACGTACTGCTGCTGATGACCTACCCCTGGTACACGCTGACCGCTTCGGTTGCCGGCTACCTGATCTTCCTGCCGTTCAGTGTGCGCGCCTATTCGAAACGCGCCAAGCTGGAGGGCGAGAAGGTACCGCCTTCGGATATAGGTTAGAAGGTCGGCGGAAGTGCTTGATCCGACTCAGGCCGCGACGC
>NZ_RZRW01000234.1:0-8525 GCF_003998745.1 Mesorhizobium sp. M7A.F.Ca.US.014.04.1.1
ATAGCACGCGACATCGCGACGATCTCTGCCGTTGGCGTGCGCACCTGTCTCGCCGTCACAGCGCTACCGGTGCAAACGCACGACGCCGTGATCGAAATCCATCATTCGCCACCCAGCATGGTGGCCAATCAGATGTGTGCCGCGCTACAGGCCAACGACGTAGCCACAATCAAGATCGGCATGCTGGCGACTGCCAAGATCATTGTTGCCGTTGCCGCAGTGCTGCGCAAATTTCCGCAAGTGCCGGCAGTACTCGACCCTGTGCTGGCCTCCACCTCAGGCCGCGCACTTCTGGAAGCAGGCGCTATCGCTGCCATGAAGCGCGATTTGATGCCGCTTTGCTGCATTGTCACGCCCAACCTTCCTGAACTGGCGCTCCTTACTGGTTCCGAACCGGCTTCGGATGAGGACGGTGCGCTCCAACAAGGACAAAGACTGCAGGCCGTCGGCCCTCAGGCCCTGCTGATCAAGGGTGGGCACGCGTCGGGTCCCCGATCGGCCGATATTCTGTTACGCTCCGATCATGAACCCATCCACTTCGACACGCCGCGCCTTGCTATATCGATGCGCGGAACAGGTTGCATGCTGGCCAGCGCGATTGCGGCGCATCTGGCGAAGGCGAAGTCGCTCGAAGATAGCGTGCGCGAAGGCAAGCTGTTTGTGTTCGAGAAGCTTCAGAAATGCCGGCTGAATAATCACAACGTTCTGCGTCCAGCCAAGCAGACCCATTTTCCAGAATTTTTCCAGTAGCGAGACTGGAGGGCTACTGCTTCTCTATGCCATCCTTACAACGCGTTGAGTTCCACTGTGCCGTCCAGAATTATCTGTCGTTGTCCAGAATTAAGCCGGGCTTAGAACTGAAACGAACCCGCCGAAAGGTACGAGCGGCCCTCACTCGATAAGGGTTACCAAACCTATTCCTGTGGGCTACCAATCCGCGTGGTGGGTGGCCTTAGGTTACCAATCAGTGTGGCGTCCGGAATTATCTGCCTCTCTCCGGAATTAAGCCGAGATTAGAAGATCGGTGCGGTATTGCGCCCGGTCAAACCGTGTCGATTTGCGGCGTAGCCGACGTGTCTCACGCTTGGCGGCGTCGCACGCTGGTCCCGATTGTCGCCCGAATATCTGCCTACCGGCGACAGTGAATGCGCCAAGCTAGACCTTCGTCGATAGGGCGGCTCCGGTTTACCAATCCTGTCGTCCTAGGTTGACCAATCCGTTGTCGACCGTGAGCGGGTTTACCAATAAGGGCGGCTATATTCTGCGCAAACCCAATCACCTGATGCCAATCCAGAATTAATCGTCATTAAGGGCATTGGTAAACTCAGTCTGAAACCCCACCCTTAGCCAGAAAACTCTCCTGTTTTCAATCGCATAGCCCGCCCGCCAGCAACCGATAATTCGGGACCGGTAAACCCGTGAAAGGCCCAATAATTCCGGACGTCACACCAGTCTGCCCTTTTATGCGACTTTTCGAGCACAGACCGGGAACATCTGACCGTTTCCATTCATCGCCCAAGGCCGGTTTAGCGCTGGAAAAGCCAAAGTGCGGGAGTAAGAATGGCCGCAACGGGGCCGGAAGCCGTCGGTCAGCTTTCGGGGAGTGATCCCGGTAAGTTCGCAACTCATTCGCTTCTTTTCTGCAGTCCCCGCCATTACGAGTTGGCGGTGTCGGTCGCCGAGGGGATCAACGCCATTACTGCGGCTAGTTCGGCCCTCCGGACGAGGAATGGCATGCGCGTCGTCCCATAGTGCTTGGCAAGATGGAAGCGGTGCATGCCTCCTACGATGTGAACTTGGCCTTGGTACTCGCCGAGCAAAGGCGGTGTGACACCGCGGCCATGCAGCCATCGGTAGGCGATCCCACAGCTCTTGCTCTTGTAACGTTGATGCCAAGGACCCTTGTCCCTGCTGGCGGCGTAGGTAAGCCTGCCGCCAACGTCAGTGACATCAGCGTCGATAAGAATGAAATCCGTCGAAGCGTGGTCGCTGGGATCATCGCCGTCGAACGCGAGATAGAAGTTTGCAGGATCGCAGTCCCATATCGCAGTCAGTGCAACCGGAATGTTCTTTCTTCCTTTGCACCAGATGTCGACCTTGCGTTTCTCCTGAGCGCGGGCGACCTCGAAGGCTTCGTCTAGTTTTCCTTCCGCGACATCCATGGCTGTGATGACGTTCAAGCCAAGGGCCGTCAGACGGTTGATCTCGTCCACGTTCGCCATGCCTTCTCCTCTGGCAGCAGATTATTATCCACCGTTGGAAGATGCGGCGGCAATCCAAGCCTGAGGCACGAGGGCCTGTCCACGCCATTCCTCAATCAACTTGACTCCGGGAAGCTTGCCCCAGACGTCCTCATCTGCATGATCCAGCACGATGATCTGGAGGCGACCTTTCGCGGCCATGACCTCAGCGCCTAGGAGCGCAAAGACCTTCCTGACGGCGACCACGTCCTGATCCCTCCACGCGATGAGGTCGGGGCCCTCGTCGCCCGCCGCCCGCTTAGGAAAATAGACTTGGCTAGGTTGGTCGAAGATCAGCTGACCAGGGACTGGGTGATGAGGTTCGGCCAGGAAGTAGTGCTGCAGCGCAAGCATTAGTGCGACGTGATACGCGAGCCAATTGGCGCCGCTGCCAATCTCCCACAGGTAGTCCTCACGCGTTCCCCTAGTCACCTTGACGGTCAGGTCTTCAATCAACAGCCTAATCGGGGCCTCGGGCCACTCCGCGTCAAGCTGCGGAATCAGCCGATTGGCATGATGGGAGACTTGGTGCAACGCGTTGAATAGCTTGCGCTGGATGTCGGCCTCGGAGATCGTCTTTTGCAGCGTTGCAATATCGGCCTGCAGCGAGGTGAGTTCCTGCCGCAAATCCGACGACTGGTCGGCGCGGTCGTAGACGTGCAACGCCTGCTCCAATCGACCGAGGAAGCGCTCAAGCCTATCGAAGCGATTGGCCTCGTCTCGGGCGACGTCAGAGTCCCGTTCCAGCACCGCTATCTCGCTACGGACATCGTTCAACTCAGATAGGACCGCTTCAGCGGCGCCGCGCTGGCGCAGGATTTCCTTGTCAAGCGTGTTAGACATCGCAGGGTGGGTCCGCAGTCGGATCTCCAGACCGCCGAGGTTGTCGCAAAGGGCCAAGACCTTCTCGCGGCCGCCGTCCCCGAGTGCGACCAACGGATCGGCGAACTCGTCGGCCAAGTCCCTCAGCCACGTGGAAAGGTCCAAGCGGTCACGTTGGATGCGCATGGCGTCGCCGTACGCCTCGCTGCTCTCCACCAGACGGCGCAGTTCGTTCAGGCGCTGACGATGCTCGGTAAGTCGCGCGGCGATTTCAGTTTCCGACGCACGAAGGGTTTCCAGACGCGTCAGCACCACATCGATGCCGGCCAGGCTTGGTCGAGCAAGACTTGAGTTGCTGTTCGACACGCGCCGAAGCAGGTCAACAACGTCACTCCAGTCCTTCGGCACTTCAGTGGAGGAATCGACTAGGCCAAGTTCGACTGCCTGACGCAGCCACGCCTCCGCCTCCGCCCGCCAAGCGCCAGTTGCCGACACGATCGCGCGTAGCTCAGCCTCCTTCCGGCGGAGGTTGCGCTGGAGCCGATCGATCTCAAACCGCGCCTGGAGAATCTTTGCCGTGACCGCGCCCAGAACGTACGGGAAGATGGTCTTTAGCTTCTCCCGGTGTTCCGTCGTATCGGCCTTGAAAAACATCACGTCGGGATTGGCGATCACGTTCTGAGGTTGGAACGTGAAGGCCATGAGGTCGCGGAAGCTTGGCCTTTGCTTGAATCCATTCTCTGTACCTGGTTCGAAGTCGAGGTCAGTCAGTCCTGCCAGGCGGTTCATCGCGCGCTTGACCGTGTCGACATTGGTGGTCTTGTCGGTGATCGTCTCCGGAATTTCGACCTGTGCGCCCTCCAGCAGCACCATGTCGCCTGTGCTCTGTTGGTCCCCCGGTTCGCGTCGCGCCAAGAGCTTTTCGCCCTCCAGCGTCTCGATCAGAATGCCGAACCAGCTGCAGTTCTCGCGGATTACGCCCACCGGAATCGCGCATTTCTCCGAGCCCAGACAGTAATCAACAATAGGGATAACGGCGGACTTCCCGGTCTTCGACGCGCCGCTGATGACGTTGACGACACCGGGCTCGAACTTGACGACCCGCGGCGCTGCACCATTGCGGGGCCAAAGGATCAGTTTTCGAAGCTGGAAATACATCTAGAACTCCACCCGTAACAGGTTGGCCACCTGCGCGGTCCCCAGGTTCGAAAACCAGAAACCCAATTTCTCCGAGGCAGGTCCGAGGTGCTTGACGCGCTCTGGAAGGACGAGCCTCCTCGGTTTCGGTTCTGGTACGTTTGCTCTTAAAGTAGCATCCTTGTAATCCACGGACAGCAGCCGCCCGCTCACACCGACAGCGGCCGATTGCAATGTCAGAGTACGCAGCAGCAGCGCTCGCTCGTGGACGGCGAGGAGTTGTTCCCGTTCCTTCCCGAGCTTGGCCGCGAAGAGCGCCAGTCCAGAGGGTCGGTTTGTCGAAGTCACGATTTCGAGCGTTGCGCGATGCAGGACGATTGGCAGCACGAGAAACGCCAAGGCGAACGGCGCTGGACGTTCGTCCTCAGCCTGGAAACCTTGGCCAAATTGCCACAATGCGAAAGCCCCAAGTCCTGGATTCTGGACAAGGGCGAGGTCGCTGAGCGGTAGGTGCGATCGGCCAGCCTCAATCAAGTCGCTGGCTCCAAAAGAGTCTGGTAGTCGGGATGCCAGCCGAGGCGCAGGCCGTGGGCAAGGGCGTTGAATGATCCGTGGACGAAATGACCGGGGACGACTCGACCATCGAGTGGAGGCTGCAACTGCGCGCAGCGCCTGTAAACTATTCTACCACGAACCGTTGCGGGGTGTCCGGCCTGTATGTCGTGCACCTCTGCACTGACGTGCTCATAGCGACCGACAAGATCATCGTCCCAGTCACTTAGGTTCTTCTCAAAGATTAGCCCGCTTTCGCCCCAGATCGAGATGTCGGCGAGCGTCCTAAGGTAATCGCTAACAGCCCGGACGCACGCTTCGTCTCCCACCTCGATCAGCTCGAGTTGGCGGACGAAGGCGGGACGGTCGGCGATCAATTGTTCGATGGCCTCGACAGGCGGTTGCTTGGTGAAAGACGACAGCAGCCCTGGAAGGTTGTTCTTCTGAACAAATGCTCTTTGCTCGGCCTGAAACGCGTCCACGTCCAAGATGGCGGGCTTGCCAGCTCTAATCAGCCTGTCCGCCGCCTCCTTCGCAGCGCCGATCGCGCGTTCGCACACTAGGTCGATGATGAGCGGAGAGACCGTCGGCTTGAAGATCGCGCGTATCGGATCGACGGGATCTGCATCGACGCTGATAACGGCGAGATTCTTGACCAAGGCGGCGCAATGAGCCGCATCAGCGTTCAGGAAAGCTTGGACGTCGGCGTCGCATGCCGGTGCAGCTTTCAGCTTGCTGTGGGCTTTGGCGAGGTTAGCGACCAGCGCCTCCACGTCGGCATCTGTTTTCGCGTCGTTCAGCGCGATCGCGAAGGCACCCGCCTTCACCGGTGTGACATATAGCCGGAAATGGCTGGTCGCCGGGTCGATCTCTCCCGCCGCCATGAAGCTGAGCCAGTTGGCCAGAGACTTCCACAGGTCCGCAGCCCAGTCGGATATCGGATTTTGCTTCAGTGCGCTCTTGCTTTGCTCAAGAACGACTTCGCCGCCGACCAGGTGAACCGCCACATCGTCTAAATGTTCAAGAGAGACCAAGGCGCCGCTAGGCGCGTTGAGCAGGTGAAAGCAAAGGCGTACAGGTTGAAGCGCATAGCCGAGGTATTGGCCAGCGGCGCTGTGTTTTCCCGTTTGCGTCTTCGCGTTCATTGCCCATCCCGTTCTCCCGAGTCGCACCGGAAGAAGCCAGTAACGATATTGGTATAGTTCGCCGTTGTTTACAATTGGCGCCCCGGCGATAGGACGGCTAGGCGCGATACAATTGCTGTTTAGGGCCAGCTCTCGAAGTCCAGATTCGGCAGGACAATGAATTTGCAGGACGTCCATTATGGGCACATCGGGGCCGTCTATGGCTCGGGCGATATGTCCGCTTTTGGACGAACGCGAAGTTTGCCGGAACGTCTGACTTTGGGCGCATACTTGCCGTCAAATTCGGCGTCCTTCACTGGTTCGTTCACGTATTCCGGAGAAAATTACTGTGCGAGTTGATGGATCCTCGTTCCCGGTACGACAGCCTCAGCTATTTCACATAGATGCTTATGGTGCGTCAGGTAGATGACCTGACCTGTGTTTGCCATCGCTCCGAACAGCCTGAAAACCTCCTCCGAGCGAATATGGTCGAACGTCTCCATGATGTCGTCGGCGACGAATGGGACCGAGGGCCGAAATTGCGCGAACTCGTAATAACCGGCGAGTCTTAGGGCAAGGTACAGCTGAAATCGTGCACCCTTTGAAAGCGCTTCGGTGACCTTGGATTGCCCGTCACCCTGCACAGCAATGAGAACCTCACCACCTCTTACAGGCTGGGTTGTCAGCCCCGAATACTGGCCACGCGTCATTAGCTTGAACGCGTCTGATGCGCGCGCCATCATGCCGGAGCGATGGCTCTCACGGTAGATCCGCAAAGCATTGCCAGCCGACATGATGCCAAGCTTCAGCTCTATGTAGCGAACGGCCTTCTCCTCGATTTCCAGCAGGGTTGTGCGCCGTTCAGCATCCAGGCGTGCAACCGCACTATCACCGCCGATGGCGTCCAGCTTGTCGGCCGCGCGCGTCTGCCGGATCAGCTGTTGCTGGATGGTTTCATCGAACAGGCGAAGCCGCTGCTCACCCTCAGCCTTCTCGACCGCGAGGCCGTCGAAATCGATCGCGTCCAGGATCGAGCGGGCCTGCTCGAATCCGTCGACCGCGAGCTCCGCCACTATCCGTTCCTCAAGTTCGGCGACGGTGGTGCGCAAGCCATCGCGCTCACGCAACAGCTCATCGCGTTCGACTACCTCGGGCAGAGTGGCGACACCAAAGACGCCCAGCACCTCGTTCTTGCGGCGTTCGTGTGCCAAAATCTCAGTGTCGAGGATGTCGCGCGCCTCCTTGAGGCGCTTCAGGTCGTTGCCGAGGCTTGCCTTCGTTTCACGTGTCCGCTCGGCACGCTCTAGGCGCTCGGCAAGGCGGATGGCCAACTGCTCCGGGTCGGTATCCTTCGTCGGCTCGTCGGCTTCAACCGCAACGGCGATGACCTCGACCAGAAAATTGGCCCTGTCGGCCTCCATCTTGTCGATACGCAGCTGCAGGTCGTCCCGTTCCTGCAGGCTTCTTGAAAGTTCGGCCAATTGATCGAGCACAGTGCCGACGCCGGATGCGGAGAGCCCGCTTTCGAGCCAAGTTCCCTTGAGTGCTTCGGTAATGCCGGCCAGCCATTCCTCCTCGCGACGCTCCGCCACACCTACTGCAACCCGTCGTGCCGCTAGATCCTCTTCTTTGGAGCTCACCATTCTGAGCGCCTCGGCATACTCGGCGTCCACCTTGCGCTGCCGATCCAGAAACGGCTCCGCGATGGCCATGATTGCTTCGAGGGTGTCGTTGGACTCTGATACAATGCCGACGCTTCCCAGCACTGCTCTCATTTCCAAGCGTATCTGCTCGCCGGCGTCAGCGGCTCGCTCGGCCTTCAAGCGAGCAAGTTCGATCTGCTCCCAGGCAGCGAGCGCATCGCTGCGCGCCTCGATCTGATCCTCGATCCTTTCGATCAGGCGCTCAGACGAAGGTTCCACGGCGTCTCCGAGCAGGTCCCTGGCGGCCGCGCGGATTTCCAACAATTGGGTATCCACATCCTTGCCGAGCTGTGTGCGTTGGATGCCGTTGCGTGACAGGTTGGCCGCGGCCTCGGCCAGCTCGCGCGTAGTTGCCCGGATCTCAGCCAGATCCGCCGCGCCGGCCAGCCGGCCTGCGCTGGCAATGTCATCGCGCGCCAATGCCACGGCGAAGTCGTCAGCGGTGTCACCGGTCAGCGCTGCGCGGTGCGTTGCCCACGCATCATCGCGAACTCGGCGGATGGCGGTAGCCGCTTCATCGTCGACAATGTCGCCCGAGGCACGAAGGGCATCCAATCGTGCGGCGAGCATGGCATGGTTGCCCTCGTATTCAGCAAGGCGTTCGGCAAGTACGGCGGTGTTCCTTGCCAGTTCTGACGCTACCGTCTTCCAGGCGGCAATCTGCCCGGCGCTCGGAACCGCGACGTTGGCGAGAGCGAGGGCATCTCCGTTCCATGGACGCAAGCGCGCGAGCGCCGCCTTCCATCGGATTGTTCCCGCATCTTCCGCCTCGCGAGCCGTCCTAATCTCTGCCTGGTGTCCGCTTGCTCGCGCTTTCGACAAAGCCGAGCCCAGCCTTGCCCTGGCAGGTTCGGGCACCGCCCTTTCCTCGCCGACCCGCTGCCTTGCCACCTGCAGCGCATCGAGTGCCGCCGCGGCTTCGTCGCGAGCGGCACGCATCCCGGTAG
>NZ_RZRW01000235.1:0-8512 GCF_003998745.1 Mesorhizobium sp. M7A.F.Ca.US.014.04.1.1
GAGCTCGCCCGGGGCAGGGTATGGCCCGCCCGGGGCAAGGGGTTGTTTCCAGCCGAGCTCATGAGCGCTATCGGCTCATTTCGCCTGCAGCATTTCGGTCCACATGTCCTGCATCTTCTTGTCGAGATCGGCGTTCGGCGCCGGATAGGCCTGGGCACGCGTCAGGAAGCCCGGCTGTTCGTCGAAGCGCAGCACCTTCTTCTGGTCGTCGGTCAGTGCTGCCTTGGTGTTGGCCGGCATGCCCCAGTAGCAGGAGGAGGTGGCAAGCCGCGCCTGGCCCTCCGGGCTCATAATGTACTGGATGAACTTCAGCGCCATGTCCTTGTTCTTGGAATCCTTGAACATGGCCAGCGACTGCGACCACAGAACCGCACCTTCTTTCGGGATGGAGAAGTCCAGCGCCGGGTTTTCCTTGGCTAGGCCCGCCGTCACCCATTCGCCGCCGCCGACCAGTATGTCGACCTCGCCCGTCGCCAGCGCCGTCTGGCTGGCGGTCACTTCGCCGACCAGCTTGGCATTGGCTTTCATCTTCAAGAGCTCGTCCTTGAGGGCGGGCAGGTCGGCTTCGGTGAGATCGGCCGTCTTCTTGCCGATCGCCAGTGCGGCCATGCCGATGACCGGCAGGTAGTAGTCGTAGATGGCGACCTTGCCCTTGTACTTGTCGCCGGTCAGGGCCGCCATCGACTGCATGTCGGCCGGATCGACCTTGGTCTTGTTGTAGCCGATCGTGTTGTAGCCGAACTTTTCGGTGATGCCGTAGCGCTTGCCGCCGACCATGGTGGAGCCGTTCATCTTCACCTGCGCAAACAGGTCGGCCAGCGGCAGCTTGTCTTCCGGCAGCGGCTCGAACAGGCCTTTTTCGACGCCGCGCGGCACGTCGATCGAATCGATCACCATCACGTCCCAGTCGCCCGGCTGCGACTGTTCGACGATGGCGAGGCCAGCGCCGGTGCCCTCGAAATCCTTGACGTTGACCTTGACGCCATTGGCCTCCTCGAAGGGCTGCAGCAGCGCCGGATCGGCATGATCGCACCAGATCAGCGCGTTGAGGTCGGCGGCCTGGACAGCGCTGCCGGCTGCGAGCAACAGCGCCGCGGCCGCGCACGCAGCATGCAGATGGCTCTTCAACATGGAAAGCGAATTCATGGTCTTGGAATGTGCGGACATCGAGTGTTCTCCCTTGCCTTTGTGGCTTCTTGCAAAAAATTGAACCAATTCTAAAATTGAGTCAATTCTGTTTTTGTGGAAAGAGGCTGGAATGAGCGGATTGCGGGCAAGGCAAAAGGCGGACCGGCACAGGCGCATCATCGAAGCGGCGGCGGAACTGTTTCGAGAGGCCGGCTATGAGGGCGCCAAGATAGAGGCGATCGCCACGCAGGCCGAGGTCTCGGTCGGCACCATCTACAATTACTACGAGAACAAGGGCGACATCCTCGGCGCCATCGTCTCGCTGGAGGTCAACGAGGTGCTGAATGCCGGGCAGGGCGTCGTCGCCAGGCCGCCGGCCAATGTCGGCGATGCGCTGGATACGCTGATCGGCATCTACATCGAGCACTCGCTGCACTATCTCAGCAAGGAGATGTGGCGGCAGGCAATGGCGATCTCGACGCAACTGCCCGACAGCCCGTTCGGCCAGGCCTACACCGCGCTCGACCGCGCGCTGACCGAACAGATCCGCGCCCTGATCGCCCGGCTGCAGGCGCTCGGCCTGGTGCGCCAGGACATCGACGGGGCGGCGCTCGGCGAACTGATCTTCAACAACATGAACATGATGTTCATCGAGTTCGTGAAACGCGACGCGGCGAGGATACCGGAGCTGCGCGCAGCGATACGGAGGCAGAACCGGATTTTGGTGGCGGCGATCGGGGTGTGAGGGAGTCAGGAGCAGACAGGAGAAAATCGTCGGTTCGGCATATTGTCATTTCACACCAGCGCTCGCCTCTTGAGTTGAATTTAAAGCCTGGTACAACTTAAGGGAGCATAAAAAGGGGAGGCGTAAATGGGGGCGTTTTCCATCTGGCATTGGGCGATCATGCTGCTGTTGATCGGCGTGCCTGTTTTCTTTGCTGTTCGATCGGCCGCGAAGCCGTCGCAGAATCCTGAGGCTCTTGTGGGCTTCGGCGGCTGGCTGATGCTGCTGGCTATCGGTCAGGCATTGTCACCGCTGCGCACACTCGCCGAATTGGGGGCCTCCAGCGATGGCGACAACCAGCTCATGCTGGTGCCGAATGGACCCATGGTGGTCTATGGCGAGGTTGCCCTGCTGCTGGCATTCATGGTGCTTCAGCTTGTGGTGCTCGTTGCCATGCTGAGGCGGAGCCTTCGGTTCAAGCAGTTGTTTCTCATCCAATGGCTCGCAATCCCGGTGGCGGTCATACTGGACGCGATCTGGGTCTCCACCGCGATCGGGGTTTCGGTTCGGCAAGTGGTCACTGGCGAGGCGCTTGCGACGCACATAGTCTCGTTTGTGCTGATAGGGCTCTGGGTCGCCTACGTCTACAAGTCCGTCAGGGTGCGGAACACCTTCACCAGGGTTGGGGCATCCACCCAGGTTGCTGGCGCGTCGTAGAAGAAGGCACAACTTGGAATGTTGGAACTGCGCGCGGCGATCCGCGGGCAGAACCGAATTCTTGTGGCGGCGATTGGGGTGTGACCTCGTGCACCACTATGTCGCCATCGAACCTGGAACGGCCAGATCCTGAGCCGACCGACCTCGACCATCATCCGTGACGGCTGCGACCTTTTGGAAGGTCTTTATTTCGGCCTCATTTATACGTGCTGCCCGCGCTCTCGCCTGGAGATCAACCAGGCGCGCCACGAGCGCTTGCGACGTCTCGACTTCAGGGTTCATCATTTTCATTTGTCCGATTGAGTGGCGATTTGACGAGCGCAACCCGCCGGCATCCCTGCCGGCGGGCCTGGCCGGTTCGAAGTTTCAGTCGTAGACTTTCACAATCTTGCGTGTGCTCGGGTCCACCAAAACCGTTCGGTTGTCGACCACCGTATAGCGGTATTTGACGTTGGGAACCTCGTGGAGTTCGACCGTGTCTGGCAGAGCCGTGCCGACATTCAACTCCACCCCCGGAAGCTTCACAGAAGCCAAGGGTTGCTTCTTCACGTATTCGCGCACGACGGTGTCCTGTTCCGGTGTGATAACCACATCCTGTGCCGCAACCGCGCCGACGCTGGCCAACAGCAAGAGCGCCGCAGCGGCGCTGCTTAGGTGCATCCTCATTTGTTTTTCTCCTCTTGTAACCTGGCGGCAGCACGATCGGCTGGGCGCCAGCCACCCGAACACGTCGCCAGGCCAAACGTTCCTCATACGGGCCTCTGTCTGAATCCGCGCAGGACCAAAGTCTGGTTGGAAAACGCAATGGTCTTACCCGTTGGGAGTAGGCGGAACGGCTTAGGCCTAAAGGTTGTTGTCTCTCCAATTCGGAGAGAAACAGTGGAAAAAAGTGTCGGCCAGGCGCGATGGTTGCTCGCACCGATTTTCGCAACAGCCATCACCTTCCTGGTGATGGGGGTCGTTCTTGGCTGACATGGCGTGGATCGGCGCAGCTACGTCCCTTCCTGCGCTGATAGGACCCGTGAGCTGCTTCGGCGGCGGGCGGGTCCTGTATTTCACCGTGCGCCCATGCATGCTCATTCGGCAGGCGTGGGCGCATTTCTAGCACATGTACCTTGGGAGGTTTATTATGGATCGGCGATCCTTCTTGACTGCAATGTTTGGCGTTGCCGGGGCAGCGGCCCTTGCAAGCGCTGTCCGCCCAACTGACGCAATGGCGGGTGTTCCAGGGGCCGGACACGGCATCCTCGATGAACTTGAGACGCCACAAACAGAGACCTTTGAAGAAGACGCACAGGCAGAAGTGCAGCAAGTCTATCATCGGGACTGGCACTACCGTCCCCACCGCCGCCGGCGGGGCTGGAGACGGGGTTGCCGCAGTTATTGGCGGCATGGGCGCCGTCGCATCCGGTGCAACCGCCGACGTGGTCCTTCGGTCGTCCTTCGATTTTAACTGATTTCCCGCCTCGGCCCGTTCCGGCTCACGCGCCGAGAACGGGCCGGTTTAGATTCTTTTCGGTGAACGATCACAATGACATTGGTCCAGAGATCGAATGAGAGTGGCAGCGCGAACCAACCGGGAAATGGCAACGATGATCGTGCGCCCGGGTTTGTGGCCTCCGTCGCTTTGCCGGACAAAGAAAACATTGCCGACCTTGTCAGGCGAACAGAGCGCATGGCCATCTTGGTGGTTCTTGGACTGAGCGGCTGGTTGATGCTCGTCCCCGCTATTTATCTTGTGCTGACGCACGGGATATGAAGCTTGCGGGACATCCGTGCGCGCCCAGGGTTGGATTGCAATCGCATCGGATCGCGGCTTCCGCAGCCGTTTCGTGTCACCGGCAATGTGGGCGGGACGGGCTGTATTGCTGGCGCGAGGCGCAGGTGCTTGGATCACCGCGGCCTACGTCCGGCATGCTTGGAGCGCTATAATCCAACTAGCCGAACGTAATCGGCTTCTGGCTTGCCGTAGGTGCCGTTTGCGCAGGCCGCAAGTCCGCTGCGGTCCCTGATGTGCACTTCGCCACGTCGAGAATAGATGAAACCACGTCCTTCCAGAACTTGCAGCCCAACGGTAACGCCTGGGCGTCTTGCTCCAAGCATGACGGCGAGAAACTCATGGGTGATCGCAAGGCGCTCGCCGTGGACCCGATCGTCACACATTAGAAGCCAGCGCGCCAACCGCTCTTCAAGGTTTGATTTTGCGTTGATCAGGGCCGTATAGCTGGTCTGGATGTGGAAGTAGTGGACATAGCGCAACAGGAAAAGGCGCAACGTTGGGCTGTTCGCAAGAGCCTCCTTGAAGGGCTCGGTTCCCATCCTGAAAGCGCTGCCGGCCGACTGAACGTAGCATTGATGCGCTGCATAGTCAGCGCCCATCACGAGCGCGGCACCGGTCATTCCCTCAAAGCCGACAAGGCCCACCTCGGCTTCCTTACCTGAAGCCGTCGCGACCACAGAAGCGATGCCGTCCTCCAGGAAGTACACCGTCTCGATCTCCGAATCGGCTTTCTCTAAGGTCATTTTCGGCTCGAGGTCACACAGTTCAAGGTGTGGCTGCAAAAGCCCCAGGTCACCAGGGTCAAGCCTGCGCAACAATTGGTTTCTGTAGGAATCGTTCTCTGGATTGGTCATAGCTCAATCCCGCTTGGGGCAAGAGCTTTCCAATCTCCCTGCCGTCTGCGCCCGTAGACACGTGCAGACGATTTAAAAAATATACGCCCTCTGGCGCGCGATTGACAGTGAAATGCAACCTGATGCACGGCGTCCCCTCAGCCGCCGAATTACAAAACAGGGGTGTACAAAGTTACAGGGTTGGAATCGTACAGAACTCTGCTTCGTACGAATCCGACAATTTGTGATCGCAGCCAACGAGCCGGCATGATGTACATGGTTATCAATGTCGAGGCAGAGCGACGAGAGGGCGACCGACCGACTGGCAAGGCGACGGTTGTGCCCCATAACGGGTCAAAAGTTTGGCATCTAAATTGCTTTCACAGGTATGGGGTGGGCGAGAGCCCGTCGCTTCGCAAATGGAGCGGCGGGTCTACCCTACCAGTGACTGTCGAATGGCCACGGCAGCAGAATGTACCGCCTTTCAGCAGAAACTAACGGAACATCCGTACTCGCCCGAAGTTGGATTGCAGGAAGCGTCGCATGCGGGCTTCCGCAGCCCGTTTCGTGTCACCGGCAATGTGGGCGGGACGGGCTGCTTTGCGTTGGTACGCAATTTATACCGCTGACTACTTGTGGGTAATCCAGTCCAACAAGCCAACGTTAACCTGCTCGCACCCGACATATTCGCGGACCAAGCTTTCAGCCAGGTGGCGCCATTCACACTCGGGAACGCCTGTTTCCCTGACCAGGTTTCGAAACGCCGAGCGGAGAATGTCGGCATCGAAGGCCGAGACGGCAACAGGACCTGGCTCCGGATCTCCCTCCCGGGCCATGTCATCGCGATGACGTTGGCGAAGGCGCTTGAGCAGTTCGCGCGAGGCCTCGATTGCGCGTCGGGAGTGGTCCATATCACGGCGAAATGAGGCAGTGCCGGCCAGGGAATGGTGCCGCAACCGAAAGCTGGTTTCTATAACCGCGCGTGCGACTTCTATATGCGTTTCTGCCATCGCGGCCTCCCTTCCTGCGAAAGGATTTATTTACTCTCTTGTCACGCGTGACCCAAGAAGGATTCAACGTACGGTTTGGTACGAAGGGATGGCGCGCAGATGGGCATGGTCCGGAACGAACGAAGGGCCTGAACGGCAAACTATTTGCGATCCAGGCCCCTAGCCGTCGGGTTCGCGGCGACATTGCGCCCGCGGAATGCCATTCACAAGCTGGACCTTGGTCTTGCCATTCCCGCGGGGGGCGTCAAAGTCGGAGACGCGCTGAACAGTTAGAACTTCATCGCGATGCCGACGCGGAAATCGTGCGTCTGAAGCGTGTGTTCCAGCGTGCATCCGCCGCCACAATATTCAAGCGACTTCTTGCCGAAGAAGGAGAAGTCGTATTCGCCGCGCAAGAACACGTTGTGTGTGAGCGCGACGTCGATGCCTGCTCCAACAACACCACCGACCAAGGTGGCATCCCGCTCAGCGTTTCCACCCGGGTAGAATGTCTTCAGCTTTGCAGCGGTTACACCAGCCGTGACGAACGGCATGTAGGCTCCCATGTCCATGCCAACGCGACCCTTTACGGATCCGAACAAACCTGTGGAGGCGTCAAGGACGCCTGGGCCTGGAATATCGTCGAAGGTGTTCTTCTTGAAGCGGTAGCCAAGCTCGCCTTCGACGCCATAGACAATCTTGCCGGATTGGAGGTTATAGCCTGCAAAGCCGCCGACCGTTGCCGAGCCGACATTATGCGTTGCGCCAGCCTGGGCGCCCGGTCCATAGATCTTGTAGTGTTCCAACGTTCCGGCACCGAACACGCCGGCGTATGGCCCTTGCCAGGTCCATTCAGGGGTATCGACAGGAGCGATCGTCATATCGGCAGCCATGGCCGGAGCCGCGGAAAGCGCAACGAATGAAGCGAGCAAAAAAGCTTTCATGAAATCCCCATCAAAATCGCCAATCGCTTTATATCGATGAGCCTGCAACTTTGTATATAGCTAGGAAGTCACACCCGTAGGCTAAGTTGCTGCGCCTGAATTCGGCGAAATAGGTATCGGGATGGCCGGTGCAAGCAGGCATCCCTCGAAGAGCTCAATACTTCCGCGTCAGGCTTCGATGCGGGCATTATCGAGAAATTCAAGTGCGGAGCGTGGAAGGGGTGCCGTTCTGATCTTCAATGAAGCCGCTGCCGCACGGATCAGGCTTGCAGCTGTGTTCGTGAAGAATGCCGATGGGTATACCGGACGGCTCAATCCGCAGCAATCAGGAAGGATGCCGTCGACGCCATAGTTAGGCGGCGGCGCGCAGGGCGGTGACTCGCCCAATGTCCGGGTCCCTTCGCAGCCATCTATCGGTAAAGTCCCGGGTATTTGGCCTTCTCAGCCTGGCAATTTCCCGCTCTCTGGACCGCCATGGCGTAAGCTCTTTCATAGGTGTGAATGGCCTTCCGGAACTTAGGAGGATTAGGCGTCAGGTGTTTTTCTATCCCCTCGTACAAAAGCACAGGGACAGCAATGATAGCTTTTCCATTCTCTGTAGGCCTCAGCCGGCACCTTTGCATAACGCCGTTGAGGTTACCTGCCATTTTAGCGGCCAAATTTAACTTGGCATCGGGCATCCCGACCAGGAAGTGGATATTGTCCTGTCCTGCCGAAGCCGCCGAAGACGCGAAGCAAATTGCGGCGGCGAGTGCGACCAAAATGCGGATCAAAGTGACGTCCCCCCAATATTCCCAAATCTGAGCCAGGCTGAATATTTGGCAACCTAGCACCAAGCACACTATCCACAAATATGACACCTTCAAAACGCTCTCGCTCGATGCGCCAATGGGAGGGACTGACCTTAGGCGAATCGATTTGCTGGTGGCGCCGGAACCTTACGAGCCGGAGGAGGACGAAGAGGATGATCCGGATACGGTGATGCTCTGGGCGGATACTCGCGTTGGCAAATGAAAAATTCCAGGTGGATAAGCGGTGGATCGAACCCGAACCTTGTTTTCTAAGCTTTTGAAAATGTTATGGTTTTTGCATTGTGCTGGTGCCCCCGGACGGAATCGAACCGCCGACCTTCGGTTTACAAAACCGCTGCTCTACCAGCTGAGCTACAAGGGCACGGCGCTCCGGTTAGCATATTTGTTGAGCCAGTAAAGACAAAACTCCGTTTTTTCCCGGCATGCCGCATGGGCCATCGGCGAGGGCATCCTGAAAACCGCCGGATTGCTTCCTACATCTAGGGAAGGGTGCAATCGCTTCGAGCAGGGGTGTCGCATGATCAGATTTGTCATCATTCTCCCGATCATCTTCGTGGCCTGGATGCTGCTGGTGAACATCATCAG
>NZ_RZRW01000236.1:0-8484 GCF_003998745.1 Mesorhizobium sp. M7A.F.Ca.US.014.04.1.1
CAAAGGATCATGGCGAGATGCCGAAAATCGGAATGGAACCGCTGCGCCGCAAGGCGCTGATCGACGCGACGATCTCGGCGATCGGCGAGCGCGGTTCGCTCGACGTGACCATGTCCGAGATCGCCGGACGCGCCGGCGTGTCGTCCGCCCTTGCCCATCATTATTTTGGTGCCAAGGACGAGCTGCTCTTGGCGACGATGCGGCACATACTGGCGGAGCTTACAGCCGATACGTTGCGCGCCCTTGGCTCGGCCAATAGCGCGCGCGAAAGGGTCTCGGCGGTGGTCGCTGTCAATTTCTCCGACATCCAGTTCCAGCCGGAAACCATCGCCGCCTGGCTCGCCTTCTATGTCGAGGCGCAGAAATCATCGGCCTTGCGCCGGCTGCTCAAGGTCTACGCGCGGCGGCTGCACTCGAACCTGATGAGCGGGCTGACCGGGATCTTGCCCAGAGCCGAAGCCGACCGCGCCGCCGAAGCGACCGCGGCGATGATCGACGGGCTCTACATCAGGCGGGCGCTGAAAGACGGCGTGCCCGATGCCGCGACCGCGATCGCGCTGGTCGAGGACTATCTCGAAACCAAACTTGGCGAGCGGCGCAAACAGTGACAATGAAGCGAACCAATTTCCTGATCGTCATGGTCGACCAGCTCAACGGAACCCTGTTTCCGGACGGACCGGCGGAGTTTCTGCATACACCGCATCTGAAAGCGTTGGCCGCGCGTTCGGCGCGCTTTGCCAACAACTACACGGCCTCGCCGCTCTGCGCGCCGGGCCGTGCCTCGTTCATGAGCGGGCAATTGCCGTCGCGCACCGGCGTCTATGACAATGCCGCCGAATTCGCCTCATCGATCCCGACCTTTGCCCATCATTTGCGCGCCGCCGGCTACTACACCTGCCTGTCGGGCAAGATGCATTTCGTTGGGCCGGACCAGTTGCATGGTTTCGAGGAGCGGCTGACGACCGACATTTATCCAGCCGATTTCGGCTGGACGCCGGATTACCGCAAGCCCGGCGAGCGTATCGACTGGTGGTATCACAATCTGGGCTCGGTGACCGGTGCAGGCGTCGCCGAGATCACCAACCAGATGGAGTATGACGACGAGGTCGTGTTCCTGGCCACGCAGAAGCTCTATCAGCTTTCGCGCGAACAGGACGATGCGAACCATCGGCCTTGGTGCCTCACTGTCTCGCTGTCGCATCCGCACGATCCCTATGTCGCGCGCAAGCAGTATTGGGATCTCTATGAGCATTGCCGGGCGCTGGACCCGGAAACCGGGTTCATCGCGTATGACCAGCAGGATACGCATTCCCGGCGGCTGTACCACGCCAGCGACTATCCCTCTTTCGAGATCACACCGGAGCAGGTGCGTCGTTCGCGGCAGGGCTATTTCGCCAACATCTCCTATGTCGACGACAAGCTGGGCGAGATCCTGGACGTTCTCGAGCGTACACGCATGGCGGACGACACAATCATCCTGTTCTGCTCGGATCACGGCGACATGCTCGGCGAGCGCGGCCTGTGGTTCAAGATGAGCTTCTTCGAGGGTTCGGCGCGGGTGCCGCTGATGATTGCCGGCAAGGGCGTTCGCGCCGGGCTGATCGAGACGCCGGTCTCCAATCTCGACGTGGCGCCGACGCTTTGCGATCTCGCCGGCATCGACATCGCTGCGATCGCGCCGTGGACCGACGGCCAGTCGCTGCTGCCGCTCACCGAGGGCATCGAGCGCACCGCGCCGGTGTTGATGGAGTATGCCGCCGAAGGGTCCAATGCGCCTTTGGTGGCGATCCGCGACGGCAGATACAAATTCGTCCATTGCGAGCTCGATCCGCCGCAACTGTTCGATCTCGAAGCCGATCCGCTCGAACGGGACAATCTGGCCGACGACGCGGCCAATGCGGGCCTGGTGGCGGCATTCATGGACAAGGTCCAGACACGCTGGGACATGGCCGGCTTCGACGCCGCTGTCCGCGAAAGCCAGGCGCGCCGCTGGGTCGTCTATCCGGCGCTGCGCAACGGCGCCTATTACCCCTGGGATTTCCAACCCCTGCAAAAGGCGTCCGAGCGTTACATGCGCAATCACATGAACCTCGACAATCTCGAAGAGAGCAAACGGTATCCGCGAGGCGAATGATGTCAGACCTTCTCGTCCCCTCCCTTGACCATCTCAAGCAGGCCTATGCCGTCACCTCCAGGGCGACGCAGATCACGCCGCTGCTGGAATCGACGGCACTAGCCCGCGAGACCGGCGCCGCCCGCGTCTTCATCAAGCCGGAATCGCTGCAATGGGCCGGCTCATTCAAGGTGCGCGGCGCCTATTGGCGCCTGAAGCAGCTTTCAGTTGACGAAGCGAAGAAGGGCGTCGTCGCCTACTCCTCCGGCAATTTCGCGCAAGGGCTGGCGGCTGCCGGCCAGGCGCTTGGCGTTCCCGTCACCATCGTCATGCCGATCGACGCACCGGCCGCCAAGCGTGATGCCACGGCGGGCTATGGCGCCCGCGTCGTGCTGACCGACCATGGCGAGCGCGCGCGGGAGGAAGTCGCCGCCGCCAAGGCGCGCGAGATCGCCGAGACAGAGGGCCTGGCGCTGCTGCATCCATTCGACGATCCGGAGATCGTCGCCGGCCAGGCGGGCGCCGGCCTCGAAGCGCTTGACCAACTCGAAGCCAAAGGTGCCAGCGCCGACCTCTTGTTCTGCTCGGTCGGTGGCGGTGGGTTGATCGGCGGCGTTTCGCTCGCCTTCCATTATCTGTCGCCCGCCACAGAGATCATCGGCGTCGAGCCGGAAGGTTTCAATGGCATGGGCTCGTCGCTGGCGCATGGCAGCATCGAGACGATGCCGATCGGGCCGAAATCGATCTGCGACGGTTTGATGTCGCGACGGCCGGGCGATGCTCCGTTTGCCGCGGTCAAGACGGCGGGTGTTCACGGCATCACCGTCGACGACCAATCGGTGCGGCGCGCGATGCGGATCGCCTTCGAGCGCATGAAGCTGGTGCTCGAACCGTCGGGGGCGGCGTCGATCGCGGCATTGCTCGGCGGCAAGGTGGATGTGAAGGACAAGACCGTCCTTGTTGTGGCTACCGGCGGCAATGTCTCGCTCGCCGATTTCATGGCGCATATGAACCATGCTTGAAGCGGATTTCGTCATCATCGGCTCCGGCTCGGCCGGCTCGGCCATGGCCTATCGCCTGTCGGAAGACGGCAAGCATTCGGTCATCGTCATCGAATTCGGCGGCAGCGATATCGGGCCGCTGATCCAGATGCCGTCGGCGCTGTCGATCCCGCTCAACATGAGCCTCTACGACTGGGGCTTTGCCAGCGAGCCGGAGCCGCATCTCGGCGGCCGTGTGCTGGCGACACCGCGCGGCAAGGTTATCGGCGGCTCGTCCTCGATCAACGGCATGGTCTATGTGCGCGGCCACGCCCGCGACTTCGACCATTGGGCCGAAGAGGGTGCGGCCGGCTGGGGCTTCGCCGACGTGCTCCCCTATTTCAAGCGCATGGAGGATTCGGATGGCGGCGAGGATGGCTGGCGCGGGCACGGCGGGCCGCTGCATGTGCAGCGCGGCTCGCGTAAAAATCCGCTCTATGGCGCCTTCGTCGAGGCTGGCCGCCAGGCCGGGTTCGAACTGACGGAGGACTATAACGGTTCCAAGCAGGAAGGTTTTGGGCCGATGGAGCAGACCATCAGCGGCGGCCGCCGATGGTCGGCGGCATCAGCCTATCTGAAGCCGGCGCTGAAGCGCAAAAACGTCAGTCTGGTCAAGGGCTTTGCGCGGCGGGTGATCATCGAGAATCAGCGCGCCATCGGCGTCGAGATCGAAGCTCACAAACAGATTCAGGTCGTTAAGGCGCGACGTGAGGTAATCGTCGCCGCATCGTCGATCAATTCGCCCAAGATCCTGATGCTGTCCGGCATCGGTCCGGCCGAGCATCTGCGCGAAAACGGCATTCCGGTGGTGGCCGACAGGCCCGGCGTCGGCCGCAACCTGCAGGACCATATGGAGCTCTACATCCAGCAGGAATCATTGCTGCCGATCACGCTCAATTCGGTGCTGAATCCGTTCTCGAAAGCGCTCATCGGGGCGCAGTGGCTGTTCCTCAAGAACGGGCTAGGCGCCACCAACCATTTCGAAGCGGCGGCCTTCGTGCGATCGCGTGCCGGCGTCGACTACCCCGACATCCAGTACCATTTCATCCCCGCGGCAGTCCGCTATGACGGCAAGGCGGCGGCCAAGTCGCACGGCTTCCAGGCGCATGTCGGACCGATGCGCTCGAAGTCGCGGGGGTCGGTGACGCTGCGCTCGCCGGACCCGAAATCGAAACCGATGATCCACTTCAACTACATGTCGCATCCAGACGACTGGGCGGAGTTCCGCCACTGCATCCGGCTGACCCGCGAGATCTTCGGCCAGTCGGCGTTCGATCCCTATCGAGGCAAGGAGATATCGCCGGGCAGCCACGTGCAGTCGGACGACGATCTCGACATCTTCATCCGGGATCACGCGGAGAGCGCCTACCATCCTTGCGGCACCTGCAAGATGGGCCGCGCCGACGACGTGATGAGCGTCGTCGATCCGGAGTGCCGGGTCATCGGCGTCGAAGGATTGCGGGTCGCCGATTCCTCGATCTTCCCGCGCGTCACCAACGGCAATCTCAATGCGCCGTCGATCATGACCGGCGAGAAGGCATCCGATCACATCCTTGGCCGCACGCCGCTGGCGCCGTCCAACCAGGAACCATGGATCAATCCGCGCTGGCAGGCGTCGGACAGATAGAGCATGATCGTGTGACTGCACGATCCGCATGCCGCGAAAGACAATCTGGAGACTTCCATGCGCGCTCAGCCCACGGCATCGCACTATGTCAACGGACGCTACATCGAGGACGAAGGCGGCGCCCCGCTGCCGGTCATCTATCCGGCAACCGGCGAGACCATCGCCATGCTGCGTTCGGCAACGCCGAACGTGCTGGAACTCGCCGTCGAGGCCGCGCGGGCGGCGCAGCCCGCCTGGGCGCGGCTGAAGCCGGTCGAGCGCGGGCGCATCCTGCGCCGCGCCGCCGACATATTACGCGCCCGCAACGCCGACCTCGCTCGCATCGAGACGCTGGACACCGGCAAGGCGATCCAGGAAACGTTGGTGGCGGATGCGCCCTCGGCTGCGGACTGCCTTGAATATTTCGGCGGTGCCGTTGCCGCCTACAACGGCGAGTCGGTCGATCTCGGCGGACCCTTCGCCTACACAAGGCGCGAAGCGCTCGGCGTCTGTGTCGGCATCGGCGCATGGAACTACCCGATCCAGATCGCCGGCTGGAAATCGGCACCGGCGCTCGCCATGGGCAATGCCATGGTGTTCAAGCCGTCGGAAAACACGCCGCTGTCGGCGCTGGCACTGGCCGAGATCTACAGCGAAGCGGGGCTACCCGACGGCTTGTTCAACGTTGTGCAGGGCTATGGCGATGTCGGCGCCGGGCTTGTCGGCCACGATGTCGTCGCCAAGGTCTCGGTGACCGGTTCGGTGCCGACCGGCCGCAAGGTGCTGTCGCTTGCCGGCTCGAAGATGAAGCACGCGACGATGGAACTCGGGGGCAAGTCGCCGCTGATCGTGTTCGACGATGCCGACATCGAGAACGCCATTGGCGGCGCCATGCTCGGCAATTTCTATTCGACCGGACAGATCTGCTCCAACGGCACGCGCGTCTTCGTGCAGAGCGGCATCCACGACCGCTTTGTCGACCGTCTGATAGAGCGGACCAAGAAAATCCGCATCGGCGACCCGCTCGATCCCGAAACCCAGATGGGACCGCTGGTCTCCAAGGCGCAGCACGACAAGGTGGCCGGCTATATCGAGATCGGCAAGCAGGATGGAGCGACGCTTGCTTGCGGCGGCAATGTGCCTTCGCTGCAGGGCTTTCAGGGCGGCTTCTTCGTCGAGCCGACGGTGTTCACCGGCGTGACCGATGGCATGCGCATCGCCCGTGAAGAAATTTTCGGACCAGTGATGAGCGTGTTGAAATTCGACGGCGAGGACGAGGTGATCGACCGCGCCAACGACACCGAATTCGGCCTCGCTGCCGGCGTCTTCACGCGCGACCTGCCGCGCGCCCACCGCGTCATCGCCGAACTGCAGGCCGGCACCTGCTGGATCAACGCGTATAATCTGACGCCGGTGGAAATCCCGTTCGGCGGCTTCAAACAGTCAGGCATCGGGCGTGAGAATTCACTGGCCGCACTGGCGCTCTATTCGCAGCTGAAGTCGATCTATGTCGAGACCGGGGATGTGGCGAGCCCGTACTGAGGCTGCCCTTACGCCTTCAGGTCGGCCGTGCTGTCCAGATACTGGGTCAGCGCGCAGACCAGATGATAGAAGATGCTGGCCGGAACGTCCGATGCCAGTGAGCGGCCGCGCTCGTCGATGCGGTCGATCCACAGGCCGAGCGGCGCCGGGTCGATGTGCCAGCGGAACAGCCGGCCGACGCGCGCTTCGATCTCGGGCTTCAGATCGGGGCCGCCCGAGCCATCCAGTGCGATCGCCGCCTTCACGGCTTCGGCCTGCGGCCAGCTGCGCGATATCAGGTCGAGCGGCAGGCCCTGCCGCGAGACGGCGCCATAGGCAAGCCCGGTGGCGCGGTTGAGGCCATTGGCGATGGCCGAGGCGTAGAGTTTCCTGGCAAAGCCGCTCAACTCGGCCTGGCCGCTGCGCCCGGCGAAATCGACCAACAAAGAGGCCCATTCGAAATGGTGGCCAGGCTCGGTCCACGAGCCTTTCTCGCCGGCGGATGGTTTCCATTCGGCATCGAAATACTCGCCAAGCGTCCAGCTTTCCGGATCGAAGAAATGACTGCGGAAGAGGTCGATGATGCGCGCTGCGCGGCGCAGATGGGCGCGCTCGCCGGTCGCCTGGTGCCAGGCGAGGAAGGCCTCAAGCAGGTGCATATGCGGGTTGGAGCGGCGCTCGCCTTTGCCATCCGATGTCTCAAGGAAGCCGGTCATGCGGCTGTCTTCGAGATGCGCATCGAGAAAGGCGAAGGTTTCCTCGCCGAGGCGCAAGGCGTCGGGATTGCCAGACATATGCGCATGCGCCAGTGCCAGGAGCACGCAGGAATGATCGTAGGCATCCTCGGTGGCGTCGGCAACCGAACCGTCAACATTCAGCGTCCGAACCCAGCCGCCCTTGTCGGTGCGGCCCTTGCCGGCCATGAAGGCGATGCCGTGGCTGATCAGCCGGTCGGCCGGACCGTCCCAGCCGCGCGCCCGGGCAACGGCGAAGGCATAGACCTGCCTCGCCGTGGTGCGCATGCGCTTGGGCTTCATCAACGGCGAAGCGTCCAGGCCAAGCGCTTCGTGAAAGCCGCCATGGCGTTCGTCGACGCCCGATGTCGACCACAGCGGCAAGGTCTCCTGAAACAGCCAGTGATGCACGCGCCGCCGCCAGGCGCCGCTTTCGATGACGCGGTCATGCGCCGGCGTGAACCTGGTTTCCAGGCGACCCGATTTTTCGAGCTGCTCGACGATCTTCTTGACGTGTTGGCTGTGGCTGACCGGAGCGACGAAGGTGGCATCCGATGTCGAAACGATGGCGATGTCCTTCATGCCGATCGCCGACAGCAGGCGGCCGTCACTGCGAATGTAGGAATTCTCGCAATCGATGGCGACGACGTCGCCGATGATGACATTGCCCCGGTCGTCGGCGGGGCCGACATCGAGCAGCGACTGCCATGAGCCGAGATCGTTCCAGCGGAAGCCGGCCGGCACCATCGCGATGTCTTTTGCCCGCTCCATGATGGCGTAGTCGATCGAGTTCGACGGAATGGCGGCGTAGAGTTCTAGCGGCATGTAAAGGCCGGACAAATCCGATGTCGCTGCCTTGTACGCTGCTTCGGTGGCCTGCCAGATATCCGGCTGGAACGCTATGAAGGCATCACGCATGGCGCTGGCGCGAAAAAGGAAGATACCGGTGTTCCAGTAGAAATTTCCGGCCTTGAGATAGCTTTGCGCAGTCGCAAGATCCGGCTTTTCGACGAAGCGCGACACGTCGAAGATGCCGCCGCTTTCGGCCGCAACCTCGATATAGCCGTAGCCGGTCTCGGGCTGTGTCGGCCTGATGCCGAACACCACCAGCCGGCCGCTACGCGCTGCCTCGGTGCCGGCTTCGACGCTCTGCCAGAACTGGCGCGGGGTCGATATCTCATGGTCCGACGGCACCACCAGCACCAGGCTGTCGCCGAACTCGGACAGTGTGCGCAGCGTCGCCAGTGCGACGGCGGCGGCTGTGTTGCGCCCGGTCGGCTCGAACAGCGGCCCGCCGCCGGCGAGGTCGAGGCCGGCAAGATCGGCGTGAACGCGGTCGGCATGGCGCTCCGCGGCAATCAGGAAGATCGGCGTTTCGCCTTCCGGCCGGGCCGTCAGCCGGCGCAAGGTCTTGGCCAGCATCGAGCCGTCGCCGGACAGATCGTGGAACTGCTTGGGATTGTCCTCGCG
>NZ_RZRW01000237.1:0-8461 GCF_003998745.1 Mesorhizobium sp. M7A.F.Ca.US.014.04.1.1
CCGGATGCGTCACGCCGATCGTCTGCGGCAACAGCTTCTCGCGGCCCGAGACGTAGATGTAGCGCGCAACCGCATTGTGGAACGCCAGCACGCCGGCAAACAGGCTCGACACGAACAGGATGCTCATCGCCTGCGAAAGCATCGTGCCGGCGTAGCGGTCGGACAGGCCGAACAGGAAGGTCGTCGGATCCTGCAATCCCTGCAGCGTCGGCAGCAATTTGTCGACACCGGCGCCGACCGCCATCAGCCATGCCGTGAGCATGTAGAAGACGCCGATCAGCACGACCGAGAAATAGGTGGCGCGCGGAATGGTGACCTTTGGGTCGCGGGCTTCCTCGGCATAGATCGTCGTCGCCTCGAAACCGATGAAGGCGGCGAAGCAGAACAGGATGGCGATGGCCGGCGAGCCGCTGACGATCTGGCTCCAGCTGAATGGCGCCGCCGACAGGCCGCTATCGCCGCCGGTCTTGAGGATGGCGATATCGAGGATCAGCACCACAAGATATTCGCACAGCACCAGCACCGTCAGGATCTTGGCGGAGAGGTCGACCTGCCGATAGCCGAGCACGGCGACCAGCGCGATGGCGATGAAGCTCCACACCCACCAGGGCAGGTTGATGCCCCAGCCGGCGAACAGGCCGGCGGTTGCGGCGCCCAGCAGGCCCATGACGCCGATCTGCATGGCGTTGTAGGACAGGATGGCGATCAGCGCCGTGGCGCCGCCGGCCATGCTGCCGAGGCCGCGTGCGGCATAGGCATAGAAGGCGCCGGCATTGCCGACATGGCGTGACATGGCGACATAGCCGACCGCGAACAAAAGCAGCAGCACGGTCACGATGAGATAGGTGCCGGCAAAGCCGGCGCCATTGCCCATCAGCATGCCAAGCGGCGTGCCGCCGGCGACTGCCGTGAGTGGGGCGGCCGCAGAAATCACCATGAAGGTGATGGCGCCGACGCCAAGACTGTTCTTGCGCAGCCTGTTGGCCGGCGCCTGTTCCGAGACTGCTGTCATTGATCCCTCCTGTTTGCAAACCCTTGAGTTCGCCGGCCGAATGGCCTGTCCCATGCACTCTGGCGGTTGGTTCATTATTTGAACCGTTATTTTGAATATAGACTTGCAAACAATGCTGATGCCTGTCAAGTTAATTCACACGTTAAATGATTGTCCCGAACGGGGAGGCAAATTTGAGTACGGTCGGAAAAGCGATCTCGCTTCTGGAGCTGTTCAACGTCGACGAGCCCGAGCTCGGCCTGTCCGATCTGGCGCGCCGCTCGGGCTTCGACAAGGCGACGACAAGGCGGCTGCTGGTAGCGCTGGCCGGCCGTGGTTTCGTCGAGCAGGATGCGGGTACGCGGCACTATCGCCTCGGCGCCGGGCTGTCGCGGCTGGCGCGCATCCGCGAGGCGCGCTTTCCCTTCCTGCAGACGGCCGTTCCGCTGGTGCGGGACCTGGCCGCATCGACGGCCGAGACCGTGCATTTGTCGGAATTCGGCGTCGACAGGCTGGTCACCGTCAACGTCGAGCATCCAGCATGGGCAAACCGGGTCAACATCGACATCGGTCAGTTGCTGCCTTTGCATTCGACCGCGTCGGGCATCGCCTATCTGGCCTTCGCCCGCGACGAGACCGTCAAGGCGTGCCTGACGGGTTCGCTCGATGCCTTCACGGCCCATACGCTGATCGAGCCGGCCGCCATCTCAAGATCCATGGGCGAGGCGCGCGAGCGCGGCTATTCGATCTGCGACCAGGGCTATGAGGAAGGTGTGATCAGCGTCGCGGCGGCAATCCGCGGGGCGGATGGCTTTGCGCTCGGCACCATCGCGGTGGCGGCGCCAAAGGCCAGAACGACGGCGGCCGCGATCACGGAGCGGGGACTTGCCGTGAGGGCGGCGGCACGGGAGATTTCCATGCGCCTCAACGGTGAAAACCTGCAAACCCTGAGGAGGCAGGCCTGATGCCCTCGGAGACAGCACCCCGCATCCTGGTCATCGGCACGGGCGACACAAAGGCCGAAGAGCTGTTGTTCATGAAACAGTGCATCGAGCAGTCGGGCGGCAGCGCCGTGATGATGGATGTCAGCGTGCTGGGCGACCCGCCCTACAGTCCGGACCACGATAAGCACGCCGTGGCGCGGGCGGTGGATGTGACGATCGCCGAGATCGTTTCGAGTGGTGACGAGAACACCGCCATGACGCTGATGGCCGGCGGCGCCGTGCAACTGGTGCGCAAGCTCCATCAAAACGGCGAGATTGACGCCTTCATCGCCATCGGCGGTTCGATGGGAACCGATCTGGCGCTCGACGTGGCGCTTTGCCTGCCGCTCGGCGTGCCGAAATTCGTCGTCTCGACCATCGCCTATTCGCACCTCATCCCACCCGAGCGCGTCGCGCCCGACCTGATGATGATCCTCTGGGCGGGCGGGCTGTACGGCCTCAACTCGATCTGCAGGCTGGTCCTGTCACAGGCCTGTGGTGCGGTCGTCGGCGCGGCGAAAATCGTGCTGGCGTCGCGCGTGTCGGCGCGGGCAACAGGCCCGACCATCGGCATGACCTCGCTCGGCAGCAGCTGCCTGCGCTACATGAAGACGCTGAAGCCGGCGCTGGAACAGCGCGGCTATGACGTTGCCGTCTTCCACACCACCGGAATGGGCGGCCGCGCCTTCGAATCGATTGCCGGCCAAGACCATTTCTGCGCGGTGTTCGACTTCAGCCTGCAGGAGATCACCAACCATCTCGCGGGCTCCGTCGTCAGTTCCGGCACCGACCGGCTGGAGAATGCCGGTGCCCGCGGCGTTCCGCAGATCGCAGCACCCGGCGCGGTCGACATGGTCGACCTGCCGACCTGGCAGGATTTGCCGGCTAAATTCTCGACGCGACCGTTTCATGCCCACAACAGGCTGATCGCTTCGATCACCGTCGATGCCGACGATCGCCGCCAGGTCGCCAGGACCATCGCCGCCAAGCTCGGTGCCGCCAGAGGCCGCTCCGCCTTCATCCTGCCGTCCCAGGGCATCCAGGAATGGGACGTGGAGGGCGAGCCGCTCTATGAGCCGGAAGCCCTGGCCGCCTTCACTGACGAAATGCGCAAGGTCATTCCCGCCGGCGTCGAGTTCCACGAGATCGACGCTCACATCAACAGCGACGACTTCGTCGGCAAGGCGCTCGAGATCTTCGACCGCTGGGTCGAGGAAGGCATCGTTCCGCGCGGCAAGCCGGCCGAGGGAGTGGCGGCGTGAGTGCTGTTCCCGTCCAGGCGCTTGTCCTCGATTTCGGCGGCGTCGTCACCCGCACGCTGTTCGAGACCCACGCCTTGACCGAACAGGCGCTCGGCCTCGCGCCGGGGACGCTGCAATGGCGCGGGCCGTTCGATCCGGGCAGCGATCCGCTGTGGCGCGCCATGCAGGCCGACGAGATCAGCGAGCGTGACTATTGGCGCACACGCACAAGCGAGGTCGGCCGTCTGGTGGGGGAGGACTGGCAGGCGATGGAGACCTTCGTCCGGCGCGCGCGAGGGGCCGAGCCGGAAAAGGTGGTGCGGCCGGAGGCTGACAGCACCATTCGCACGGTGCATGCCGCCGGTTTTCGACTGGCCATCCTGTCCAATGAACTCGACCTGTTCTACGGCGCCGACTTCCGCCAGCGGCTGCCGTTGCTCGGCCTGTTCGATGTTATCATCGACGCCACTTACACCGGCATCCTCAAGCCCGACCCGCGTGCCTATGCCTTCGTCACCGAGGCGCTTGGCCTGCCTGCCGGCGCTTGCGTCTTCGTCGACGACCAGCGGCGCAATGTCGATGGCGGCTGTGCTGCCGGCATGCGCACGGTGCATTTCGACGTCGCTCGCCCGGCTCATTCCTATGCCGAGGCGCTCGGCCATTTCGACCTCGTCCCAGTTGCCTGAGATTTTTGCGGAGTCCATTATGCGCGACATCAATTTTCTCACCGAAACCAACGCCAAGCCGATCTGGCATCCGATGGCGCATCCGGCCGAGATGCGGGCCAACCCGCCAAAGGTGATCATGAAAGGCGAGGGTGTGATGGTCACCGACATCGCCGGCAACACCGTGCTCGACGCCGTCGGCGGCCTGTGGAACGTCAATCTCGGCTACAGCTGCGAACCGATCAAGAAAGCGATCGCCGACCAGCTTGGCGCGCTGCCCTATTATTCCGGCTTTCGCGGCACCTCGACCGGCCCGTCGATCGAGCTCGCCTACGAACTCTGCGAATGGTTCGAGCCAGAAGGCATGGTGCGGACGTTTTTCACTTCGGGCGGCTCGGATTCGGTCGAAACGGCACTTCGGCTGGCGCGGCAGTACTGGAAGATCCGCGGCCAGGCCGACCGGACCAAGTTCCTGGCGCTGAAGAAAGGCTACCACGGCACGCATTTCGGTGGCGCGTCGGTCAACGGCAACGCCAATTTCCGCCGCAACTACGAGCCGCTGCTGCCGGGCGTCTTCCACATTCCTGCGCCCTGGACCTTCCGCAATCCGTTCGACGAGACCGACCCAGTGCGGCTGGCAAAACTCTGCGCCAGGGCGCTGGAGGACGAAATCGCCTTCCAGGGTGGCGACACCATCGCCGCTTTCATCATGGAGCCGGTTCTCGGCGCCGGCGGCGTCATCGTTCCGCATGAGAGCTTCATGCCGCTGGTGCGCGAAATCTGCGACCGCCACGAGATCCTGCTGATCGCCGACGAAGTGGTGACGGGCTTCGGCCGCACCGGCGCATGGTCGGGTTCGCGTCTGTCCGGTGTGAAGCCGGATTTCATGACCATCGCCAAGGCGATCACTTCGGGTTATTTCCCGCTCGGCGCCACTTTGATCGGCGCCAAGGTCGCCGATGTCTTCGAGGCCGACAAGACCAGCTTCGGCGCCATCGGCCATGGCTATACCTATTCCGGCCATCCTGTCGGCTGCGCCGCGGGTCTGGCGGCGCTTGCCGAGACCAAACGGCTGCGCCTGAACGAGAACGCGGCCGCGCGTGGTGTCGAACTCGCAGCCGTGCTGGAGGGGCTGAAGGCGAAGCATGCGATCGTCGGCGATGTCCGGTACAAGGGCCTGATGGCGGCGCTGGAGCTGGTCTCGGACCGCGCGACGAAAAAGCCCGCCGACAAGAAGACCATGGCATTGGTTTCGGAGGCGGCCTACGAGGCCGGCGTCATGCTGCGCGTCTCCGGTAACGCCATCATCCTGTCGCCGCCGCTTATCGTCAGCGCCGCGGATGTCGCGAGGATCGGCGAAGCATTGGATGCAGGCCTGTCGAAGGTCTGACGGTTATTGGAGAGAACGGAGTTTCGAGACGCAATGACTCAACCGCAAGAAGCGTTGGTTAGCCGGCGCTCGCGCCTGCTCGGTGCGAAATCGCAATTGTTCTATGACGAGCCCGTGCACCTGGTGCGCGGCGAAGGTGTCTGGCTCTACGATGCCGACGGCCGCAAATATCTCGACGCATACAACAACGTCGCCCATGTCGGCCACTGCCACCCCTATGTGGTCGAGGCCCTGTGCCGGCAGGCAAGCCTGCTCAACACCCACACGCGCTATCTTCACACCGCCATCCTCGACTATGTCGAGCGGCTGACCGCGACCTTCGATGCCAGCCTGTCGACCGCCATCCTGACCTGCACCGGCAGCGAGGCCAACGACATCGCGCTGCGCATGGCGCAGGCCGCCGCCGGCCGCATGGGTATCATCGCCACCGACGCCACCTATCATGGCAACACCGCGGCGGTTTCGCAGCTCAGCACCCGCATGCCGCCGGTCGGCGGCCGCGCCCGCAATGTCAGGCTGGTGCCGGCGCCTGACAGCTATCGCCATCCGGCTGCGATGGCCAACGGCAAAGCCTTTGGCGACGCAGTGCGCGAAGCCATCGCCGCGCTGGCAAAGGACGGTATCGGCCTGTCCGGCATCATCCTTTGTCCGCTGCTCGCCAATGAAGGCTTTCCGACGCTCCCATCCGGCTTTTTCGACGACGCGATGCGCGCGGTGCGTGACGCCGGCGGACTGGTCATCGCCGACGAGGTGCAGCCTGGTTTCGGCCGCACCGGCAGTCATTTCTGGGGCCACCAGCGCGCAGGCTTCGTTCCCGACATCGTCACCATGGGCAAGCCGATGGGCAACGGCCATCCAATCGCCGCCGTGGTCACATCAAGGGAGATATTGGCGACCTTCCGCAACGCCTTCCGTTATTTCAACACCTTCGGCGGCAATCCGGTTTCCTGCGCGGTGGCCAATGCCGTTCTCGACGTCATCGAGCAGGAAGATCTCGTTGCCAACGCGCGTGACGTCGGCGCCTATGCACTCAACCTGCTGCGCCCGCTCGCCGATCGCCATGAATGTATCGGCGAGGTCAGGGGCGCTGGCCTGTTCTTCGGCGCCGAACTGGTTCACGACCGCAAGACGCGCGAACCGGCGCCCGACATTGCCGAGCAGGTCGCCAACCGGATGCGCCAGCGCGGCGTGCTGATGGGCAAGACCGGCATCCACGGCAATGTGTTGAAGATCCGCCCGCCAATGCCGTTCTCCCGCGACAATGCCGACTTCCTGATCGGCGTCCTCGAAGAAGTGCTTGGCGAAGTCGGCGGAGTGAAGGCGTGAGCGCAGTCTCCGCGCAATCCGAACCCGAGACGGCAGCCGACGTCACGGCGCTGGCCAGGCGCGCGCTCGCCCATTGGGGCATTGATGAGGGTGAGCCGGAGCTGCTGAAATTCCGCGAGAACGCGGTCTTCCGGATCCGTCTGCCCGATGGCCAGCCGGCCGCCATGCGCATTCACCGGTTTGGCTATCACACGGACGCCGCCCTGCGCTCGGAACTGCAATGGATGGGTTTTCTGCAATCGGCCGGCATCGCCACGCCATCTGCGGTCGCCACGCCGGCTGGCGATCTGTTCGTGCTTGTCAGCGCGAACGCCTCAATGCAACCCCGGCAAGTCGATTGCCTGAGCTGGCTGGAAGGCCGCGCCGTCGGCGCGCGAGGCGTGCCGCTGGATTTTACGCCCGAGCAGGCAAGACAGATCTTTACCGAGATCGGGCGAACCATCGCCCACATGCACAATGTCACAGCAGCCTGGACGCCTCCGTCCGGCTTTGCCCGCCATGCCTGGGATTTCGACGGCTTCTTCGGCGCGAACCCGAATTGGGGGCGTTTCGAGACCTCGCCCTTCCTCGACGGTCCTCGCCGGGAGCTGGTTTTGCGGGCGCGCGAAAAGGCCGTGCGCGCGCTATTGACGTATGAACGCAGTGCCCGCAATTTCGGCATCATCCACGCCGACCTGGTGCGCGAGAATGTGCTCGTCCATGATGGTGCGATCCGCATCATCGACTTCGACGATTGCGGCCATGGCTGGCACATGTACGACCTTGCCGTCGCGCTTTACCAGAACCGCGATGAGGCGATCTATCCGCTGATCGAGGACGCTTTGCTCAAGGGCTATCGGCAGGAGCGCGAACTGACGGCGCGCGACATCGCCGCGCTGCCGCTGTTTTCTGCCTTGCGGGCCTTCGCCTTCCTCGGCTGGGTGCAGAGCCGCGTCGAAGGCGACATCACCAGGGAGGTCGGCTTGCGCATGTCGGCCATCGCAGCCGATGTGGTGATTGCCTATCTGCATGGCGAATAAGGCCGATTGATAAGAACTGGCGGAACCGTCAGCCCTTCGCGAAATGGATGCTGACCGTGCCCGAACTGCCGAAATCGGCGACGATCGTGTCGCCGGGTCGCGCCTCGACCGGACGCACGAACGACCCGGAGAGAACGACCTCGCCGGCAGCGATCGACATGCCGTAGCGGGCGAGCCTGTCGGCCAGCCAGGCAATGCCCATCGCCGGATGGTTGAGCACGCCGGCGCCAAGCCCGGTCTCCTCGACCTCGGCATTGCGCGAAACGATGGCGCCGATCCAGCGCATGTCGGTCTCATCAGGCCGCTGCGGCCGGCCGCCGATGACGATGCCGGCATTGGCGGCATTGTCTGAAATGGTGTCGAAGAAGGTACGCGCCTTCTTCGTCTCCGCATTGACGCGCTCGATGCGCGTATCGAGGATTTCGAGCGCCGGCGTGATGTAGTCGGTGGCGTTGAACACGTCGAAGATCGTCACGCCGGGGCCTTTCAGCGGCGCCTTCATGACGAAGGCGATCTCGGCCTCGACGCGCGGCTGGATAAAGCGGCCGGCCGGAACCGACGCGCCGTCATTGAAGAACATGTCGTCGAACAGCACGCCCGAATCCGGCGTGTCGATGGCGAGCGCATATTGCATCGCCTTGGAGGTGAGGCCGATCTTCCAGCCCTTCGGCTTCAGCCCGGCATCGATCTTGCGCGTCACCAGCGCTGCCTGCACGCGATAGGCATCCTCCATCGTCGCCTCGGGAAAATCGAGGCTGAGCAGCCGGATCTGGCGGCGTGAACGCTCGGCCTCGAACAGCCGTGCCGCGGCGTCTTCCACTTGCTCCGGGGTCATGCTGCTTCCTC
>NZ_RZRW01000238.1:0-8433 GCF_003998745.1 Mesorhizobium sp. M7A.F.Ca.US.014.04.1.1
CAAGGGAATCGCAAAACCGAATTGCAGGAAAACAGCGTCCAAATACCGCTAATCCTGCAATTCCAAAGCCGCTATCCGCCTCAATCAACAGGCCAGATCAATGGCTTGCGGATAGTTCACGGCCGACTCACTATTTCTATGCTGAACAGTCTCGCCTGAGTATATGTTTTAGCTAGTCGCTAATTAGACGGAATTCTGCCAGTCTGCATTCCCCCCTGATCTGATGTAGAGCAGCTTCCAAGTGGGAATTAGCCCCCCATCGACCGGATCGGGCGACACGAACATGCGCTGAAGGCTTGGCGGAACGGCTACTGGGACCATGATGCTACTCGAATGCAAGATAGTGTCAGAACGTCCCGGGAAGGCTGCAGGCAGGGGATGTCAGGTCAATCAGCCTATAGATATGATACCGCCCATTCGCTGAGACTTCACGATGGGCATAGGAGGTGGGAATTCTTGCCTTGAGATGGACGCGGCTGTCGGAGCAGGCGAGCACGGCAGCAGCGATGGCCTGAACCTTCGGGCCGCTGACAAAAACGTTCACCACCGCACGCGAGCCGAACCCGTCGAGATACGTCTCGAAAGCATCGAGGTGGGCCATCAGCCCGAAAGCCTGGATGTCGCGAACTTCGCCATCTTCGAGCCGGTGGGTTTCACGTACCTTGGCCACCTGTTGATCGAGCAAAGCATCGATATGCGCATTCTTGTCGCTTCTTGGGACGAGGAGCGAGATCCGTTCCGGACTGACGATATCGATCAATCCGTAGAATACGTCGGCATCTCCTCCGATCCCCACGAGCAGGACTTTCTCTTCGCCCATTCCTCCGCTGCCTTGAAGATGAGGGACGGTGACGTATCGGTCCAAGCCGCTGGAAAAATCCTCTTTGCCGATCGCGTTCCCGTAGATACCTTCGGCGTACCCGAATTCGAGAGACTGAATCGACATTTTCTTGAATGCCACCGCAATCAGCCATTGGATGTAGATTCGCGGCATCGTCGAGCACTCGACGAAAACCTTCCGCAGGCTTCCTTCGTATGAGCCACATGAAGCGGCCATCTGAGTGAGCAGGTGATCGAGGAGATTGATGTTCTTCTGATACTCGATGGAAGGCTCGAGGGTGATCACAGTCACTTCGACGCCCCATCGGGTACCCATAGCGATGAGCTTTCGCCGGTTTTCTTCGACGGCTGGGACGTTCGCTTCCTTCAGAGCAAAGTCCAGAACCACGATCTTGCCGACCTTCAGGTCAAGATGGTTTTCGAACGCGGCGAAACGCGTTTCCCATCCAAGCGCGACGATCGCGATATCTGCCTCCATCGTTTCGCAGGTACCTGCATCTCTCGCCTTCTCGGTGACGGCCAGATGGCCGAAGACTCGATACTCGACAGTTGAAGCGGTCATTCGAGATCGCTCTCGAAAAGCGAGTGCTGGAATTCGGTCTTGAGTGCGGGCCGCGCGACGAGCTCCTTAAACACCGAGTCGGCCCAGTCTTCTGGGAGCCGATGCCTGGTAAAAAGCAGGTCGACCATCCGCGCCGCAGGGATTGTGTTGATTTCGTACGGGCCGCGATAGGAGAACCCGAAGTAAGGTGCAAATCGCCGATGCAATCTGATCATCATCTCCTTCGATGCGGGGTCGGCGCGGTCCACCTCAAAGTTGCCGGCGGCGGAGACCTCCCGGATAAACCCATCCCTTTCCGCCCGACGCAGGACCTCGTCCAGTTTTCCGCTGGGTTGCTCCAGTCGGTTCACCAGCGAGCGCATTTCCTTTAGATCAACCCTGAAAATGCCTCTCTCTGTCGTTCCTAGAGCATTTTCTTCGGCAAACTCTGTCTGGAGGCGAGCGGTCAGGTAACCCAACGCCCGCACCATGCGCACGCTCTCTTCTTCGTACGGATGTGAAAGCGCCTGAAGTCCATCAAGCTTCCGTTGAGAGGCGGCGTTCACAGCCTGTCTCTGCTGTTCGAGATGAATCTGTAAATCCGAGTTGATGAATTCCACCAGTTTTCGTGGATCACTGGAACTCGGAACACTGCGGCGGAAGATCTCTCCCATTATATCAAGGAAATCGCGTATACAGACGTCGCTCAATGATGTGATGATCTGGTGCCCTACGTACGGGTAGTCATGCAGACGCAGCATCTGGCACGCTTTCAGAAAAGCCCATCCCTGTTTCCGGGCGATCGACCTCTTCAGATTTGAAGCATCCGCCTTGCTCATGGGCCGGCGCTTAATTTCCGGGTTCATGAGCGCGAGCGCCAGCCCTTCGGCATAAGGGCGCGCTTTTCGATCAAGAAGGAATTGCTGCTGATCCGCCGTCCTCAAATTCACGGAGAGGAATTCACGTGCTGCATCAGCAAGTGCCACAAGCTCTTCTCTGCCCTCGGAATGACCCGATATGATAACCCGCTCGATGATGTCATTGACGGAAAGCCGCCCCAGCCGGTTTTTGAGCGAAAACGCGCTGAGCGCATCGTTGCGCTCGAGATCACTCCGCAGATGGTCAGGAAGCGCATAGTACAGCCGAAGCGACGACACGTTCTCGCACAGCGTGGCGAACTCCCTCGGATCGACTGAATCAAGATTCTCGACGTCCCGGTCAGCATTCGAGAGCGACTGGCCGGGTATGATCGTCCGGATCGTGTCGTAGAGGCCGCCGATGTAGGCGAGGACCCATTTCACGTTGCCGCGCGTCTTTCTCACCAAGGTGTTCAGGAACTGCTGTTGGAGCGGTGTCAGTGCTTCACAGTCGTCAATCAGTATCTTGAAGAAGGGCGCCCTGTCACCGGCGAAAGATGGGCCATTTAAAAGTGGAGTGATCGCGGTCGCGACCTTGTTAATGATCGCGCCAGGGTCTGTTGCTCTGAAGCCGGTCGCTCCGGCATCGGCGGCAAAGAAGAACGCGTTGAAGCATTCGTCGACGTACCGGGTTATCCCACCCCGCAGCTCATCGATGCTGAAGAAGTCGAGACGGGCAGGTTGGGGTATGAAGTGCAGCACTTCGCGATGCAGTGCCAGGGCGACGTCCCTATCTTCGGAGGCCCGGTATTTCAAGTGGCCGTCGCGTCTGAGCTGGCCGATGCTCTCGAGCAGGCGTTCGACTATCTTCAGCTCCAGATAGTGAGAGAAGATTACGAATTGCCGCGGGATCACGGCGGCCGTGTCGAAGCGTATCCGCTCCGGAATGAGGTTCAGAACGGCGTTGTCGATTAGGGGCGAGAATGTCTCATTGAGCTGGAAGAAGACGCCATACCAAGCGAGCTTGCCGACTTGGTCCGAGAGACTTTTGTCTTCAAGAATATGGACTGTGGAAAGCGAGCGAAGAATGCTGGTCTTGCCGCTGCCTCTCGTCCCTGCGACGAAGACCGGCTTGGCGGCGGCAGAAATCAACGCCGACTTCTGACTGAACCACAGTATCGGGCGGCTTTCGTACTCGATCCTGTTGGGGCCGAACGGATTCTCCATCGCTATTCGTCCCTTACCTTAATGCGCCAAGCCGAGTTTGCCTTGGTGAGGCCGTCTATCTCGATGAAGCGCGCCGCTTGGAGCATCAGAAGAGAGTCTTCCAGATCTAGCCCGAGCTCGGCGGAGGCAGCAATCTCAGTGATCTCGTCCCAGAAGAGTAACCCATTCCCGCGCCTGGTGGCATGGTCGCGCAGTCGGCGCAGCAGGTCAAACGTGTCGTTGTTCAGAAAGGCCTTGCCGTTGGACATGGTCGAAATAAAGCAATGTTCGCCTTCCATGACCGTCCCGTCGGCGACATTGGTGCGGTAGGGTATAAGTCGGATGCCGACGAGCTCTCCCTGATCGGTCGTGAAGAAGACGAGCTCATTGAAACCTGACTGTATCTCTGGTGCTGAGATGCAGATCAATTTGCCGTCCGGAAACCTTGGATCGTTGACGATCTCGACCGGATCAGCATGTATGTGTCCATGCAGGTAGACGATAGGCTTGTTGCCCTGCAGCAGCTGAGTTCTGACAAATCCGCTGTTGAGCATCTCCGCGTATGGCGTAATGCGCGGAGTCTTTTGTGGCAGCAGATTGTGATGGCCGATTATGATGCCGTAACGCATGTCGGGCTGCTGGAGCAATTCCTGTAGGCCTGCAAGCATCTCACGCGAGATGTATGGCGTGTCCATCTGACCGTAATACTCGTCGTCGGACGCCTCCTTGTCTGGATCGCTGGGAGGTGTCGCGGGCGAATGTCCCGAGATGTCCGGCGAGCCGAGATCTAGAGGCTCTGTAGAAGGACTGAGTGCCTCGAGACGATCACGAAGGAACGCGGGAAGGTTTTGAAGCTCCCAACTGCCTATCGCTGTGTTGACGAGGATGAAGTTTGCGCCTGCGGATCCTGTCGGAAGTCTGAAGTGCACGGGTTGGTCCACGGGAACGGTCTGCCAACCCAAGCGGGCGGCTAAACTCGCCATTTCGCTGAATTTCTCAGTCGGTCCAAGTTCGCGCGCGTCATCACGGTTCACATCGTGATTTCCCGGTACGAATATCAACGGAAGCGCCTTTGAACTGCGTCCCTGTGCGCGGCAGAGCAACGTGAAATGCTGGAATGCCGAAGCAATGAAGGTCTTGTCGCCACGGCTCGTGAAATCCCCCATGAAGGCGATCGAATCCAAGGGCTTCGAAGTCGTCAGCCGCCGAAGTTTCGTCAAGACGGCACGCAGCGAAGACGCGCGTAGCTTCTGCGTTATTTTCGGAGCGAACTTGCTATCCTTGGCATCGATGTTGCTAGAGGAAGGATGCCAGTCCGGATAGTGAATATCGCCTACTTGAAGGATTCGCACCCGCCGCATAACTCGCCCCCCTGCCGAGAGCCATAGACTAATCCGTTCGCTTTTGCCAAGCGCGAACGATCATCCGCAGTGTCCTTAACGAGGTAGCCTGCACTTTTCGAGAATTGCCACGGCGGCTATTTTTCGGCTGTGAAGCACACGAGACCCGTGACGTGAGACCCAGTTGCTCAATGCCCAGTTGCTCAATGAGCTTTCTTACGAATAAGGGAGAATTTCCGCGGCCGGACTATCTCTGAGCGAGCGTGCATGACTGCCAACGGAAGGTCTTGCACGCACCCTTGCGATCTTGAGCAATGGTCGCCATGACTTTCTTCTTGCAGGCTTTTGAGTGGCCCAGCCTGCGATCACCAGACCCCACCGATTCTAAAGAGCGTGGCAGATGGGATAGTCGAGGTTGCCCGTGCACAGTCACGCTCAGGGCTTGCGCCGCCCAGAGGACACGCTGAAAAGGCAGATTGGGGCGCAAGCACGCCATTCACGAGAGGTTCGACATGAAGACCATGCAAGAAAAAGACATTCCGGCATTCGTACAAGCAGTTGTGGACGCCGGCTGCAAAATTTGCGCGATTGGCAACTTGGGATACGTCTTTGGCGATGCTGATTTCACGCCAGCGCAACGGAGGGCCGTCGAGCCACAGCTGCGTAGGATTGCTGAAATCTACGGCGAACGCGATCATCTCATGAACGAGATAGCTGTATATCTGCGGTCGATCGGACGCCATGTCGAGGTTGAGCCGAAGACAGGTATTTCCTGATGGCCGTGATCGCGAGAAGCCGTCTTCCAACCTCTGAATCCTAAAGGAGGTGACCCCCAAGGCCGTTCGTCACCTTCGACCAGAATAACCACATCCGTGACCGCCTGAGCTACTTGGTCGATACGCGCACATGGCCAATACAGTTTCTCCATCCTTCACGAAGCGAATGAGGCTTTGGCCATTCAGCCCCGGTCTACGGGGCGTGACTTGTCCCCGATGCATGCGCGAGCTCTCCGCCCGGCTGGCCGCCGGTCGTCGCCACCGGCCGAAGGCGCCCGAATGCGCTTGACAAGATAGCGTCAGCCCGTTCAACCTAAGGCATTCACCAGGGGAGTCCCGGCAAGGGGCTGAGATACTGCTGGCTTTCGCGGCGCAGTGACCCGTTGAACCTGATCCAGTTCATACTGGCGTAGGGACGGTGCAAGCGCTTTGCGGGAGTTTACGCCCGAGGTCCTGTTGCAGCAGGTCTACAGAAGCGTCTTTTCATCCTTCCGGCACAGAACTGGGTCTCCAATGCATGAGCAAAGGAGCCTCACGATGAATGCCCTCACCCCCGCCGTATCGACGGGACCACTGCCCGCCTCGCGGAAAATCCACAAGCCCGGCGTCCTCTACCCGCAGATCAGGGTGCCGATGCGCGAGATTTCCGTCCATCCGACGGCCGGCGAACCGCCCGTCACCGTCTACGATCCGTCCGGCCCCTACACCGATCCATCAGTCGAAACCAGCATCGAAAAAGGCCTTGCCCGGCTTCGCCACGAATGGGTCACGGCGCGTGGCGATGTCGAAGCCTATGACGGCCGCCACGTCCGGCCGGAAGACAATGGATTCGCCACCGGCGAGCGCCTGACACCGGAATTTCCGATACGCAATCGGCCGCTCAAGGCCAAGCAGGGCAAGGCGGTGACCCAACTTGCCTATGCGCGCGCCGGCATCATCACGCCAGAAATGGAGTTCGTAGCCATCCGCGAGAATCTCGGCCGCGAGGTGATGCGCGGCAAGCTGCAACGCGACGGCGAAGCCTTCGGCGCGGCGATCCCAGATTTCGTCACACCCGAATTCGTGCGCGACGAGGTGGCGCGCGGGCGCGCAATCATTCCCGCCAACATCAATCATCCCGAGAGCGAGCCGATGATCATCGGTCGCAATTTTCTGGTCAAGATCAACGCCAACATCGGTAACTCGGCTGTCACATCGTCGATGGCCGAAGAGGTCGAAAAAATGGTCTGGGCTATCCGCTGGGGCGCGGACACGGTGATGGACCTGTCGACCGGCCGCAACATCCACAACATCCGCGACTGGATCGTGCGCAATGCGCCGGTGCCGATCGGTACGGTGCCGCTCTATCAGGCGCTGGAAAAGGTCAACGGCATCGCCGAGGATCTGAACTGGGAGGTCTACCGCGACACGCTGATCGAGCAGGCCGAGCAAGGCGTCGACTATTTCACCATCCACGCCGGCGTGCGGCTGCACTACATCCCGCTGACCGTCGACCGGGTCACGGGCATCGTCTCGCGCGGCGGCTCGATCATGGCCAAATGGTGCCTGCACCATCACCGGGAGAGCTTCCTCTACGAGCATTTCGAGGAGATCTGCGACATCGCCAGAGCCTATGACGTCTCCTTCTCGCTCGGCGACGGCCTTCGTCCCGGTTCAATCGCCGATGCGAACGACGCGGCGCAATTCGCCGAACTGGAAACACTTGGAGAACTCACCAAGATTGCCTGGGCAAAGGACTGCCAGGTGATGATCGAAGGCCCGGGCCATGTCCCCATGCACAAGATCAAGCAGAACATGGACAAGCAGCTCGCAGTGTGCGGTGAGGCGCCGTTCTACACGTTGGGGCCGCTGACGACCGACATCGCGCCGGGCTATGACCACATCACCTCAGGGATAGGTGCCGCCATGATAGGCTGGTTCGGCACCGCAATGCTTTGCTACGTCACGCCGAAAGAGCATCTCGGCCTTCCCGACCGCAACGACGTCAAGATTGGCGTGATCACCTACAAGATAGCCGCCCATGCAGCCGATCTGGCGAAGGGCCATCCGGCAGCGAAAACCAGGGATGATGCCCTTTCGCGCGCGCGCTTCGAGTTCCGCTGGGAGGACCAGTTCAACCTGTCGCTCGACCCCGAAACCGCACGGTCCTTCCACGACCAGACCTTGCCCAAGGAGGCGCACAAGCTGGCACATTTTTGTTCGATGTGCGGGCCGAAATTCTGCTCCATGCGCATTTCCCACGACATCCGTGCCGAGGCCCAGAAGGAAGGCATGGCGGCAATGGCGGCAAAATACCGGGAGGGCGGCGATCTCTACATGCAGGCGGACGAGACTGGCGTACCGGTCGTGCCAGAGGCTCCCAAACCATCATGAGGGTGCTCGTCAAAGGGGCCGGCGTTGCCGGCCTCACCGTCGCTTTCGAACTCGCCGCCCGCGGCGCGACGGTCACCGTCGCCGAGATGCGGCATGGCCTTGGTGGCAACGCGTCGTGGTTCGCCGGCGGCATGCTGGCGCCATGGTGCGAGCGCGAAAGCGCGGAGCAGCCGGTGCTGGATCTCGGACGCGATGCTGCCGACTGGTGGGATGCGGTGCTGTCGGGTCAGGTGACACGGGCCGGGACATTGGTCGTGGCCGCGCCGCGTGATGCCGGTGAGCTTGACCGGTTCGCCAGTCGCACGTCAGGGCATCGGCGCGTCGATGAAAACGAAATTGCGCTCCTGGAACCCGACCTCGCCGGCCGCTTCCGGCGTGGATTGCTCTTCCCCGACGAGGCTCACCTCGACCCGCGCCCGGCGATGGCGGCACTTCATGACAAGCTTGCGACCATGGGTGTCAAATTCCACTTCGGCTGCGACGCCCGGCCTGTTTCGGGA
>NZ_RZRW01000239.1:0-8433 GCF_003998745.1 Mesorhizobium sp. M7A.F.Ca.US.014.04.1.1
GGTCGAGTGCCGCCGTGATCTTCGCCCACTGGCGATCGAGCCAGGGCTGATAGACCATCTCCTCAGGCCGCGTGCGCCGTTCATAGACCATCGACAGCGCACAGTCGCAAATGCCGTCGGCCAATGCCTCCAGCACTTCTGCCTCGAGCCGCTTGTCGGGATTGCGTGGAAAAAGCGCGCTCTTCGACAAACGGTTGAGATGCTGGGTGATGGCGCGACTGTCATGGATGGAGCGACCGTCGTCGAGCACCAGAACCGGAATCTTGCCGAGCGGGTTGGCGATCATCAAGTCGGCCGGCTTCTCCTCGGTCTTGATCGGCACCAGATCGACAGCGATGCCGGCATAGGCTGCCGCCATTCGTACCTTGGAACTGTAGGGAGAAGACGACGCATAGAGCAGTCTGGGCATGATCCGTTTCCTGTTTTGCAGGCCGGCAGTGTTGACCGATCGGGCGCGATCGGGCAATGGCCAGAAGCGGAAAACCCAGCCGCCAGAGCGACGCAGCGGCCAGGGCCGTTTAGCGAGCGCTCCATGAAGACGGTGCTTCATCACCATGGTTGCCGGGATCGCGCGAAGCCGCCAGCCGACTGGCAAGACCGACGAGCCTCGCGCCGATGTTTCATCACCCGCATGAATGACACGAAAAAAGCCCCACCGGACTCCGCCCTATGGCGAAGTCCTGGGAGCTGCGAAAAGATATCCTCCGTCCGCCTCTGTTCTCGCCTTCCGACTGCCTAAACAACGAGCGGGGCGCCCTGTGAGGCACCCGCCCTTGACTGTTTCGGCACCGCCCCCGGCGAGGGAAGCGCGACTACTTCTTGCCGGCCTTCGCGGGCGCTGCCTTCGGCTTGGCCGCAGGTGCCGCTTTCTTCACCGGCGCTGAAGATTTCGCTGCCGCAGCCTTCTTTGCCGGAGCAGCCTTGGCAGCCGGCTTCTTGGCTGGTGCAGCCTTGGCAGCCGGTTTCTTGGCAGGTGCTGCTGCCTTCTTCGCTGCGGGTTTCGCCGCAGCTTTCGCTGCAGGCTTCTTGGCCGGTGCCGCCTTGGCAGCCGGCTTTGCCGCTGCCTTGGCGGGTGCCGCCTTCTTCACTGCCGGTTTCGCCGCAGCTTTCGCTGCCGGCTTCTTGGCCGGTGCTGCTTTTGCCTTGGCCGCCGCGGCCTTCGGCTTGGCAGCGGGTGCTGCTTTCTTCACTGCAGCTGCGACCTTTGCCGTCGCTGCTTTTGCGGGTGCTTTCTTTGCCGGTGCCTTGGACGCCGGCGCTTTGGATGACTGCTTAGCCATGCGATGCCCCTTCCTTTGTGCCGACGGCCGTAATGACCCGGCGCGCTCATGCATATCTGACTCGCGGCTTGCTAGCCAGCGAAGCAATAGACTGATTTTCGCAGCTTAAATTTCGGTTACGATCGGCACATGATCGTGCTGATCGTCGCAGAAATTCACTTCTGATCTTCGACCATTGGCTAGAATGTGTCGCCGACATTCTCCACACTCCGCGGAAGCGCTCCTCTCGTGAAGCTCCGAAGATCAGCGAGCAGCTTTGCGTGTCGATCGTCGGTCGCCGATATCATGACCGCTGCCTCATCGGTGCGATCATCTCGTGCAGGCGGACGATCTATACTGCAATGCGACAGCCGATCGGTGCATCGTCTTGTCAAGCACGAACGCAGATCGGCCTGCTCGTGAATTGACAGATAACTCTACATGGCAGAGTATTCTGTACAGCATGCTGGAGCATTTCAATGTCGATCGCACAGGAGCAAGCGGCGCTGTCGCCGTTCGAGATTGCCAAGACGGTCCGCCACGGCGGCAGCATGGTTGTCGGCGGCCTCCGGCTTGGCTGCGCCGGAGCCAATCGATGAGTGCCGACGAAATCATCCACCAGAGCACTCGGCTCAGGATCATGGCGGCGCTGAGCATGCTGGAAAGGCGGCAAACGCTGGATTTCACCGGGCTGAAAGCCATCGTGGACGTCACCGACGGCAATCTCGGTGCGCATCTCGATACGCTGGCCAGGGCTGGTTATGTCGACATCGAAAAGCTGTTCGTCGGCCGCCGGCCGCAGACGCGCGTCAGGGCGACGACGAGCGGACGGCGCGCGTTCCGCGGCCATGCCGCATTCCTGCGCAAGATCCTCGATCAGGCCGAGGCGGCGGCGCGCAGGAAATAGCGTGATGACTGGGCAATCCGCTCAGCGCGCGGCAACAACGGCAACGCCGGCGCCGATCATCACACCGCCCGCCGCGCGGTTCACCCGGCGTACGATCCTTGGTGTGCGCAACAGGCTGCGGGCGCGACCGGCGAGGACGACATGACCGCCGATCACCACGACCTCGACGGCCACGATCACCATCATCAGCACACCGAGATGACCTGCGTCGAGCGATGCGCCGACGACGCTAGGCAACAGCGCAATGTAGAACAACGGCATTTTCGGATTGCCAAGATTGAGCGCGATGCCGGTGGCAAAAATCATCAACAGCCCTCGCCGTCCTGAGATGGGCTGCAGTTCGGGAATGACGGGCGCCGCCATCCACAGCCTGATGCCCGTCCAGACCAGATAGGCCGCTCCACCATAGCGAAGCACCGTCATGACGATCGCCATCTTGGCGGCGACGATCGACAGGCCGAAGGCGGCGAGGATCAGGAAGATGAGGATGCCGACCACGGTGCCGGCACCGTAGGCGATGCCCGACGCGGCGCCATTGGAGATTGTGCGCGCGACGATCGTCATGTTGTCCGGACCCGGGCTGGCAGCGAACACGAAGAAGGCGGCCGCAAAGGCAAGCGAGGTCGCGAGATCCATGAAAACTCCCGAGGGTAATGCCGCTCTCGGGAGTCCAGACTAGCCGGTTTACCTGTCGGCGCCATCAGGAAAATCGAGAAACTGCGCGATGCGCATTTCCGTCACGGCTGATAGCCGAGGCAGATGGCGCCGAGCGCGACGATGGCGCAGGCGCCGACCCGCCGCGGCGTCAGCACCTCGCCGAGGAACAGACGTCCGATGAAGGCCGCGAAGACGACGCTGGTTTCGCGGATCGCGGTGATCGGACCGGCCGGTCCGAGCGCGAAGGCCGCGACCACGACACCGTAGGCCAGAAGTGCAAACAGGCCGCCGCCCAGCGCCTTCCAGGTTTCCGGCGCACCCAGGTCGACTGTGAGCCGGCCACGGCAGGCGACGAAGGCCGCCGGCAGCAACGCGCCGTAGATCACCAGCACCCATGCGGTATAGGCACCGGCGTTTCCCGCCGCCCGAACGCCGAGCGCATCGACCGTCGCATAGGCGGCGATGATCGCTCCCGTTGCCAGCGCATAGAGTATCGATGTCGTGGCGGCCCTGCCCCTTCCGAGAGAAAGGCCCATGATGCCGCCCGCGACCAGCGCGACACCGATGGTCTGCGGCAGAGTGAGCTGCTGGTTGGCCAGGAAGAACTCGCCGAGCGTGACGAGCAGCGGCACGCTGCCGCGAACGATCGGATAGACCTGTCCCAGCTCGCCATATCTGTAGGCGGCCACCAGAAACAAACTGTAGCCAACCTGCAGGCAGGCCGAGAGCACAATGTAGGACCAGGCCGGCGCGGCCGGAAGGGCGTGGAAGAAGGCTAAGGGGATGGCGAGCGCCGTACTGGAAAAGCTCATGACGGTGACGGTCCACAACCTGTCGGCCCCCGTGCGCAGGAACGCGTTCCAGGTTGCGTGCAGGATCGCCGCAAACAATGCGAGCCCGATGACCAGCGGGCTCATTGGGACTTACGCGAAGCAGCGACGATGCCCATGGCCGCCTTGCGGGCGTCGCGAATGGCGGCGTCGGCCGGCCCCATCTGCGCCAGCAAGGTCGCACCTTCGATCAGCATAAGCAGTGTCGCCGCCACGCTTTCGGCGCGGCCGCGCGGCATCATCTCTTCGAGGATAGACCGCATGCGCCGCTTGAGGCCGTTCTTCTGCCTGACAACGGCCTTGAAAACCGGATGCCCGGGATCGCCGAACTCGGCCAATGCATGTGCGAACAGACAGCCATGGAAATCGGCGCTGCGGAACCAGAGTGCATGCCAGTCAAAAATCCTTCCGATTTTCTGTTCCGGCGGAATGCCCTCCTGGGCGAGCCGGTCGAGCTGGCGGTCGAAACGCATAGCGCGATAGTCGAGCACCTCGACGATCAATTCGTCCTTGCTGGGGAAGTGGCGATACATCGTCATCTTGGCCACATCGGCTTCGGCGATGATCCGGTCGATACCCGTCGCATGGAAGCCGGCGCGCTTGAACAGCACGTAGGCCGTTTCAACGACGTGCTGGCGCTTATCGGAAACGGGCGATGGTGTCATGGCGCATACCGAGTGGTGAGACAGGTCTGTCTCATACATATGCGACGGATCGCGCCAGCTGTCAACGCGGCACGAAAAACGCCTGCAGCCGATCAAGCCACAGGCGCGAAAGAGATTGGAAGGGGAAACCGGGTTTAGCGCAGAATGCGGCAGCGGCCGTTGTAGACCATCCAGCGGTCGAAGCCCGAGACGCAGAATTCGACATTGTCGCCGATCGAGGCAAAGCCCTGGCCTTCCTCGATCAGGTACCAGATGGTGCGATCGCGGCCGTCGGACAGGCTGACGGTGGCCCCGCAATAACGGCGACCGATCGGCCAGGTATCGTCGGCCGCCAGATAGCGATGCTGGTGAATGCGCCGGAAATCGGTGATCTGCACATCCGGCAGATGCGGCACGTGATGCACCTGATAGGAAAAGCGGCTGGTGATCTTGTTCAGTACCCAAGGCTGACCGCAGACCCCGCTGTCTTCATCGGAATAGACCGTAAGATCGGCGGCCTGCACGGTCTGGGTGATACCGAGAGGCGCGGCAAGCGGGGTGCAGAGCGAAATCAGGGCGGCAAGAGCGGATTTGGCGAAGCGAGTCATGGCAGCCTCTCAAGGTCGATTGTGCGCACTGTGCGGATTCGCTCGGCGGCGGTCAAGCGGTTGCGTTGACAATGGTTTCCCAGTTTGAAACTGCTTTTTGACCAAAGCCGAATTTACACGGCACCGGAATGGCTCTGGCACGTTCATGCCCGGATCCAAAAGAGCGCGGGTCCCGGGTCGTCAATGAGCCCGCCTCAAGCCTGCTCGCCGGCCAGCCATTCCAACGACCAGTGCGCCGGCCGCCCCACCGCAAGCAGCCTGTGCAGGGCCGGCAGCAGCGTCCGCAACTCGCCCTCCAGCGTGAACGGCGGATTGACCACCAGCAGACCGCTGCCGTCGAGGCTGGGTTCCGAAGAGGCCGGCCTGATCTCGAATTCGATGTCGAGCAGCTTCGGGATGCCCGATTGCTTCAGCGCCTTGCGGAAAGCGATGATCGCCTTGCGGTCCTTGATCGGATACCAGAGCGCGTAGATGCCGCCTGGCCAGCGCTTGTGCGCCCTTATGAGCCCGTCGACGAGGCGATCGAACTCACCCGCTTCCTCGAATGGCGGATCGATGAGAACAAGGCCGCGCTTCTCCTTCGGCGGCAGATGGGCGCCGAGCGCCAGCCAGCCATCGAGTTCGATGATCCGGGCCTGGAAATCGCCGGCAAAGAACGTCCTCAGCCTCGCGGCATCCTTGGGGTGCAGCTCGATCGCGGTCAGCCTGTCCTGCTTGCGCATGAGATGGCGCGCAATCAACGGCGAGCCCGGGTATTTCTGGATGCCACCCTCAGGGTTGAGCGACCGTATTGTCTCCAGATAAGGCGCGAGCAGTGCTGCCACCGGCGCGGCAAACGGGGCATCGATCAGCCTGCCGATGCCGCCTTGCCACTCACCCGTCTTCTGCGCTTCGGCCGACGACAGATCGTAGCGGCCAATGCCGGCATGGGTGTCGACGACCCGAAACGCCTTGTCCTTCTGCTTCAGATACTCGAGCAAGCGCGTCAGCACGACATGCTTGACGACGTCGGCGAAATTCCCGGCATGGTAGGCGTGGCGGTAGTTCATCGTTTTGTGCCGTTATGCATGTCGTTGTCCCAAAACCGCTGCACACTTTTGGGCGACATGCATCAGCCCCTGCCCCAGCGCGGCGGTGGCGGCTGAGAGTTCGGATTTTCCGGCCGACCGCCTCGAGTGCGCAAGGTCAGCAAAAATCCGATCAGGCCGATCGCCATCAGCGCGAAGCCGACCGGCCGTGCACGGCTGTCGATCTCGCCTGCGCCGGAGCGCAGGATGAGATCGACAGCCCGCATCGGTATGTCGTCGGCATCACCCGGTCCGACGGTGAAGACGTAGGGACCCGGGCTGACGGTCGCGATGACGCCGGCCTCGTCGCGAAAGATCTTGTCGGGCAGTTGCGGGCTGGCCTGGCGAGGATTGTCGGAATGGTTGAACTGCAGCGTCGAGGCGAGCACCGTGCGGCCATTGCTGGCGGCGGTCAGCGTCAGCACGGTGCGCTGCTGCGAGACGATGCGCTCGGCTCTTGCGGTCAGGTCGACCAGCACCCGCACCGGCGCATCGCGGCCGGAGAGCGGCACCGTCAGCGGCTTGAAACGGCCTTGCTCATAGACCCGCCAGGTGCCGATCTCGTGCCCGGAGAAATTGCTCATCGCCCAGGGATAGATGACACCGACGCCGGCGCCGACAAGCAGGATCAGGACAAACAGAAAGCGCATTCACATCACCATGGCGTATCGTGACCTTGCCAATAGCGCCCCGACGGCCAAAAGGCGATGGCCAGTTGCGGCAGCCACCCTGGAGGTGGACCGTACGGGGTGCGAGCGCAACCAGATTGGCGGCGTGGCTGCGCAACAATGCCGATAACGTTCTACCTATGCGCTCAAAAATTAAGCCGTGTATTTCGCGCGCCGCGCTGAACATTGCTGTCGGCTCATTCTTGGCCGTTCTTGCTGTCAGGTTTTGATTCTACCTCAAGGAACAGCTTGGCGCGTCCGGCAACATATTGACGTCGATCGAGCCAATATGCTGATTCATAAACAGGATTTGCCTTGTGCGCCATGCTTCGGTCCGAGAGGCCGTAGCCGCTTTCATGATTAACCATTCGCGAGCGCATTTGGTTAAGGAATTGCTAATTTGGTTGACTATAATTTCCACAGGTATATTTTCGATGCGTTGGGATGTGCAATTTGGGCGAGCAATCGATGGTGACACCGGGCGTGTGATCGCGATTTCGGGGCGCGGAGAATGCTGAGCGGCAGCACGGAGGTTGTGTAGTCGCACCAGCTTCGCGAAAGCCAAGAACAATTGACGCACATCAGTGATGGCGCTTCCGCAGATGCGGAGGTTTGCCACGTTCTCAGGAACGTGGCCGGGCGATGCTTTGTCCCGGCCCGGCGGTAGCGTGTTCGGTGCGTATGAGGAAAGCATGACTAAGCTTGTCAAGGTTCTGGAACTGGAATCCGGCAGCCAAAAGGACGCCAGCCAAAGCCGACGACGCGCCCTTGTCGCCGGAGGAGCGGGATTTTTAGGTTCGCATCTGTGCGAACGTCTTTTGCGGGACGGATACGACGTTGTCGCGCTGGACAATTTCCACACCGGCAAAAGATACAATCTCAATGCCCTTCAGCGCAATCCGAGCTTCAGCTGCATCGAGCACGACATCGTCGATGCACTGCCTTCGGACCTTCAGTGCGACGAGATCTACAATCTCGCCTGCCCAGCCTCTCCGCCGCACTACCAGGCAGATCCGATCCACACCTTCAAGACAAGCGTGCTTGGCTCGCTGAACCTTCTGGAACTCGCGCGACAGAACAAGGCCAAGATATTCCAGGCCTCGACGTCCGAAGTCTATGGCGATCCCTTCGTGCATCCACAGCCCGAGAGCTACTTCGGCAACGTCAATACGCACGGGCCGCGCTCCTGCTACGATGAAGGCAAGCGCTCGGCCGAAACCCTGTTCTTCGATTATTCGAGAACCTATGGTCTCGATATTCGTGTCGCCCGCATTTTCAACACCTACGGTCGCCGCATGCAGCCCGACGATGGACGTGTGGTTTCGAACTTCATCGTCCAGGCGCTGCGCGGCGAGGACCTGACCGTCTATGGCAGCGGCCAGCAGACGCGCTCCTTCTGCTATGCCGACGACCTGATCGAGGGCTTTATCCGGCTGATGAATGCGCCGAACGCGCCCGCCCACCCGGTCAATCTCGGCAACCCTGCCGAATTCACCATCATGGAACTGGCGACGCTGGTCGTCGATTACACCAACGCCCGATCGAAGATCGTGCATCGGCCGCTGCCCGTCGACGATCCCAGGCAACGCAAGCCGGACATCTCCTTTGCCAGGGCCAATCTCGGCTGGGAGCCGAAAATCAGCTTGAGCCAGGGGCTCGCGCGTACCGTCGAGTATTTTGATACCCTGCTCTACGGAAGTCACATCGCCAGAGGAGCTGCTGCTTCATGAGCCGGCCGGCGGTCCTGGTGACGGGTGGAGCCGGCTTCATCGGCAGCCACACCTGCAAGCAGT